>NZ_VRUW01000050.1:0-34532 GCF_008039475.1 Methylobacterium sp. WL12
GTTGAGGCGCGCTCGCCCGTGGAAGCTCGGCCGCTGCCGCCGCCGCGCCCGGCCCTGGTCTCGCCGCCCGTCCCGGCGGCGCCCGCGCCCGTGACGCAGGCCCGGCCCGCCGAGCCGTCCGGCCCGCGCCTGTCGCGGTTCGAGGACGTGGTGGCGTTGGCCGACGCGCGCCGCGACATCCTGCTGAAGTCGGCGCTGGAGCGCGAGGCGCACCTCGTGCGCTTCGAGGACGGCCGCATCGAGTTCCGGCAGGCGGAGGGCGGGCGCCCGTCGCTGCATGCCGACCTCGCCAAGGCGCTCGAACAATGGACCGGCCGGCGCTGGGTCGTCACGGCCTCGCGGGAAGCGGGCGCGCCGACGCTGGACGCACAGGCCCGCGCCGCGGTGGAGAGCCGCCGCGAGAACGCAGCCTCGCATCCGCTGGTGCGCGAGGTGCTGGCGCGCTTCCCCGGCGCACAGATCGTGGACGTGCGCGACACCGCGCCCGAGGCGCCGGCCGACCTCGAAGCGCCCGCCGGGCTCGACGGGGCCGGCCTCGAGGATGTCGAAGCCGACGACGCCTGACGCTGGCATCCGCCAGACCGGCTCCCCAGATCACGTCCTCACTTCGCAACCGAGAGACCGACCCGCATGCGCGACATCATGGGCATCATGAAGCAGGCTCAGGCCATGCAGGAGAAGATGGCCGGCATCCAGGCCGAGCTCGACACGGTCGAGGTTTCGGGCGCCTCCGGCGGCGGCTCGGTGCGCGTGACGATGACGGCCAAGGGGCTCGTCAAGGCGGTCGCGATCGATCCGAGCCTGATGGTCGCCGACGAGCGCGAGATCCTGGAGGATCTGGTCCTCGCCGCCGTCAACGACGCGCGGGGCAAGGCCGAGCAGGCGGCGCAGGAGCGCATGGCCGAGCTGACCAAGGGCCTGCCGCTGCCGCCCGGGATGAAGCTGCCGTTCTGATCGCGGGCGTTAGGCGGCGACGAGCAGGGCGGCGCCGGCGACGCCCGAGAGCACGAGGCGCAGGCGCCCGAGCCAGACCGGGACGAGGCCGCGCCGGACGAGGTCCTGGTCCACGATCCCCCAGGCGAGCACCAGGATGCCGAGGGTCCGCAGGTCCCACGGCGCCGGCGCGGCGAGCGCGGCCCAAGCCAGGAGCGAGGGGACGATGGCGATGAGGTAGTCGGCGTTGCCGGCGTTGCGCGCGGCGGCCGCGCCCCACCGGATGCCGCCGAGGAACGACGCGATCACCGCCCCGTAGGCCGAGAGGATCGTGCGCGGCGACAGGCCGATCGTGCCGAGGCCGCCGTCGCTGCCGCTGACGGCGAGCGCGGCGAAGCCCACGAACGGGATCAGCCCTGCGACGCCGAGGAGGACGGCGCCGGTCGGTACGGGGGAGACGCGCGCCATCCGATCTCCGGTTTGCCCGCTGCGGATCGGCGGTCGCCTATCGAATTACACGATTCTACGAACGCCGCGGCAGAGTGGTTCCCGCACTGCGGCATCATGGTCAAGCTTCGCCGCCACGGCCGTCGTCCCGGGCGGATCGCTGTGCGCTCAGACGCCTTTGCGGCCGGCCGGAGCGAGGGCGGGCGCCATCGGTGCCGGCGCGCCGAGGAGCGTCATCGGCCCGGCGGCGTCCTTCGAGACCGGGGGCTCGTTGACCGCGCGGTCGAGGCGGTGCGGCTTGAAGTTCGCGGTGAGGCTGCGCGCCGCGGCGAGGTCGGACGGGTTCAGCTTGGTCGCCACGTCGTCGCGCTTCTTGCCGGCATCCTCGTCGCCCTGTGCGGCGGCGGCGGCGAACCACGCGTAGGATTGCGCGAGGTCCTGGGTCAGGCCGAGGCCGCGGGCGTAGAGCACCGCGAGGTTGTACTGGCTGTCGCGGACGCCGTACTCGGCGCCTTGCCTGAACCACGAGGCGGCCGACGCGTAGTCCGGCTTGCCGGTGGCGCCCGGGTTCTCGGCGTAGATCACCGCGAGGTTGTGCATCGAGCGGGCATGGCCCTGCTCGGCGGCGCGGCCGTACCACATCTTGGCCTTGTCGAGGTCGCGCACGAGGCCGGCGCCCTTCTCGAAATGCCCGGCATACTTGTACTGGGCCGGCGCGTAGCCGGCGACGGCGAGCTTCTCGTAGAGCTTGGCCGCCAGCGACAGGTCGCGGGGCAGGCCGCGCCCGTCCGCAGCGCGCCCGGCGAGCTCCCAGACCGCGACGCCGTCGCCGTCCTGCGCCGCCTGGCGCAGCTTCGACAGGCCGGCGGGTAGGGCGGAGAGGTCGCCGGCGAGCGAGGCCATGCTCGACACCTGCGGCACCGCGCTCCTGGCCGAGGCCGGCTTCGCCTCGGCGGGGGTCGGAAGCGACTGGGTGGTCTGCGGGTCGGCCGGGATCGGGCGGGCCTCCGCCGGCATCGCCGGCTCGGGCTTCTCGGCCCGCGGCTCTGCCTTCGGCTCGGTCCTGGGCGCGGCGGTGTCGGCCAGCACCGTCGGCGGCTGGGTCGCGCGGGCGGCGTCGCCGTTCGAGGTCGGGCGCATGCTGATCGCCTGCAGGGCTCCGAGCGCGAGCACGATCGCCGCGAGGCCGAGCAGCAGCGGCCGGCGGCGGCGGTCGATCTCGGCGCGCAGGCGCGCGACGGGGCCGTCGCCCGCCGCCTCGACCACCGGCGCCGGCCGGCGGGCGGTGCGTGACTCGCGGCGCGCGGCCGAGAGGTCGGCCTCGGACGCGACCTCGGCCTGGGCGGCCTGGGCGGCGCGGCGCGCGGCGGCGATGAAGTTGGTCTTGATGTCGGCCCCGCCGTCCGCCTCGGCGGGCTCGGCGCGGTCGCGGGCGTGGCGCTCGCGCGGGGACGCGTCCTTGGACGGGCGCCCGGCGCCGGGTTCCAGCAGCTCGTCGCCGGCGCGCGACGCGTCCGGCGCTGTCGGTGCGCCGGCCGGGAGCTCCGGCCGGCGGGCGGTGCGGGGACGCGGCGCCTCGACGGTGGTGGAGGCGAGCAGGCGGTCCTCCAGCGGCACCGCGCGGGTGCCGATCGGGGCGCGGGCCGGCGCGGCGGCCGACGGTGCGTCGAGCCGCCCGGTCAGGCGCTCCAGGGCCGTCTGCACGCCTTCGAGCGTCGTGGCGAGGCGCTGGTCGGAGGCCGCCTGCCGGACCTGCATGTCGGCGAGGCCGGCGCGGAGCAGTCCGAACTCGCTCGTCTCGGCGGTCCCGCGCGCAGCACCGATGGAGTCGGCGACGGCGCTGCGGGTGGCGCGCGCCACGGCGGCCTCGATCGGCGCCTCGTCGCGCAAAGCGGAAACCTGCTCGAGCAGGTCGCCCATGGTCCGTTCCAGGCTCGCCAGCGACGGGTCGCCGCTGCGGGCGTCGAGCCGGTCGGCCAGCGACACGACCTGCTTCTCCAGGGCGTCGAGGCCGTCGTCGCCGGTGCGGGCGCCGACGCGGTCGACCTTGTCGGCGAGGTTGCGCAGCATCGCGTGGATCGATGCGACGTCGCCGCCCGGCATCGCCGGCTGGCGCAGGGATTCGCCCAGGCTTTCGCCGAGTCCTTCGAGCCGCCCGATCAGGTCGCCCACCGGTTGAGCGCTGACGCGGTCGACCTTGTCGGCGAGCGCGTCGATCCGCCCGAGGATCGCCTTCGAGCTGGCTGCGTCGGCGCCGCGCGCGCCGGCCTGCATCGCGTCGAGCTTCGAGGCGATCGCATCGATCTGGTTGACGAGGGCCGGCGAGGTGGGAGCGCTGGCGTTGAGTCCGCTGCGGATCTCCTCGAGGAGCGGACGCAGGGCGGTGTCGCTGCCTGCGCTCGCGGCCTTCTGAAGCTGGACGATCTGCGCGCTGATCGCCTGGACGCCGGCGGCGAGGCTCTGGATCCGCTCCGGCCCGGCGAGCGCCGCGATCAGGCGGCGGATCTCCTCCAGCTCGCCGAACAGGTTCTTCAGCGCGTCGTCGTCGACCGAGCTGCCGCGCCCGGCGGCGGCCGCGTCGAGGCGGGTCGCCAAGCGCTCGACCTCGCTGGCCACGCGGGTGTGGACGTTCTCGCTCACGTCGTCGGCGAGGCGCTCGACCTGCAGGCGGATCATCTCCATCGGCTCGGCGATGGCGGCCAAGTCGGCCGGCGCCCCGACGCGCTCGACGCCGCTGGCCAGCGAGATCACCGCCTGCTCCAGGGCGCCGAGGTCGCGGCGCGTGGCCAGATGGCCGATCGATTCGCGCAGGCGATGGGTCTCGCGCCGAAGCTCGGAGACCGCGGTCTCGGTCGCCGCGTGATCCTCGACGGTGGCGTCGAGGCGGCGGGCGAGGTCCTCGCGCATGGCGGCGACGACGCTGGCGCCGGAGCCCGAGCCGGAAACGGAGCCTTCGCCGAGCTCGCGCTGGCGCAGGCGGATGTCCTGGACGGCGTCCTGGATCTCGGCCGCAGCCGGGCGGCCGCGCCGGCCCGGGGGCCGGGTGGCGGCAAGCTGCTCGCCCAGCGCCGACATGCGGCGTTCGATGTCGCCCAGACGTTCGGCGACCTGCTGGACCGGGGCCGTGCTGGCGCCGATCGCCGCGCCGATGCGCGACTCGATGTCGGCGATCCGGCGCTGCGCCGCGTCCTCCACCGACAGGCGCTCCTCCGCCAGGGTGCGGTCGAGGCCGTCGATGCGGGCGAGCAGCGTCTGGATGGTCGCGCCGAAGGCGCCGTCCGAGGCGATTTCGGGGATGGCCCTGGCCGCAGGCTCGGCCCAAGCTGCCGCAGGCTCTGCCCAAGCTGTTTCAGGCTTGCTCGAAGCGGGCGAGGCCGGTGCGGCCGGCTCGGACCGCGCGAGGTCGGCGGGGGCGTGGCGCGGAGCCTTCGCTGAGGATTTCGCCTTGGCGGCACCGGGCTTGGCCCCGGGCCGGCCCTTGTCCGGGACGACGGAGGCGATCCACGTCTCCAGCGGCACGCCGGCGCGGCGCGCCACGTCTCGGGCAGCGTCGAGCACGTCGGGATCGAAGGTGTCGAAGCTCGGCGTCGCGGTTCGGGTCATCATCGGGCCTGCGTTCGGCGGCATTCGGCACCGGTTCCGGACGACATGCGCGGACGCTTGTGACGTGTCCGGAACGTGGGCCTCGGATCGGTTGTCGTGGACCATTAACTTTCTTGGTAAACACCCGGTTAAGACGGAGGCCGCGTGTCGCTATGGTTGAAAGCTCCGCATCGTGCCGCGCCCCCTTGCCCTCGCGCGGCCGGATAGTTTATATATGAACTATCGAGGGACCCACCGATCCGCGAGCGATCGGGCAGGGCCTCCGCCCAGCTGGAGGATGAAGAGATGCCGAGCTATCGCGCCCCGGTCGAGGACACCCTTTTCCTCCTCAACGACGTGCTCGGCTTCCACAACCACGCCAACCTCGCGGGCTTCGCGGACGCCACCCCGGACATGGTCGAGGCGGTGCTGAACGAGGGCGCCAAGCTCGCCGACTCGGTGCTGGCCCCGCTCAACCGGGTCGGCGACCTCGAAGGCTGCACCCGCCAGGCGGACGGCTCGGTGACGACGCCGAAGGGCTTCAAGGCGGCCTACGACGCCTACGCCCAGGGCGGCTGGATGGGCCTGTCGGTGCCCGAGGCATACGGCGGCCAGGGCTTGCCGCACACGCTGAACACCGCGATCCAGGAATTCGCCTCCGGCGCCAACCTCGCCCTCGGGATGTATCCGGGCCTGACGCAGGGCGCGATGGCGGCGCTCCTGGTGCACGGCTCGGACGAGCAGAAGGCCACCTACCTGCCGAAGATGGTCGAGGGCGCCTGGACCGGCACCATGAACCTGACCGAGCCGCATTGCGGCACCGATCTCGGCCTCCTGAAGACCAAGGCCGTGCCGAACGGCGACGGCTCCTACGCGCTCACCGGCACCAAGATCTTCATCTCGGCGGGCGAGCACGACCTCTCGGAGAACATCGTCCACCTCGTCATCGCCCGGATCGAGGGCGCGCCGGCCGGCACCAAGGGCATCTCGCTCTTCGTGGTGCCGAAGTTCCTGGTGAACGCCGACGGCTCGGTCGGCGCGCGCAACGGCGTGTCCTGCGGCTCGATCGAGCACAAGATGGGCATCCACGGCAATTCCACCTGCGTGATGAACTACGACGGCGCCACCGGCTGGCTCGTCGGCCAGGAGAACCGCGGCCTCAACGCGATGTTCGTCATGATGAACGAGGCGCGCCTCGCCGTCGGCGTTCAGGGCCTCGGCCAGTCCGAGGTCGCCTACCAGAACGCGGTCGCCTACGCGAAGGATCGGATCCAGGGCCGTTCGCTCACCGGTGCGAAGGCGCCCGAGAAGGCCGCCGACCCGATCATCGTCCACCCGGACGTGCGCCGCACGCTGATGGGCATCCGCGCCTTCAACGAGTCGGCCCGCGCGCTGATGCTCTGGACCGCGCTGCAGTCGGACGTCTCGCACCGCTCCGAGGACGCGAAGGAGCGCCAGACCGCCGACGACCTGCTCGGCCTGCTCACCCCGGTGGTCAAGGGCGTGCTCACCGACCGGGGCTTCGCCAACGCGGTCGAAGCCCAGCAGATGTTCGGCGGCCACGGCTACATCGAGGAATGGGGCATGTCGCAGTTCGTGCGCGATGCCCGCATCGCGATGATCTACGAAGGCGCCAACGGCATCCAGGCGATGGACCTGATCGGCCGCAAGCTCCCCAAGGACGGCGGCCGCGCGATGATGGCCTTCCTCGGCGAGGTCCAGGCCTTCATCAAGGACAACGACGAGGACGAGGCGCTGAAGGCCTATACCGGGCCGCTCCAAGCCGGGCTGAACGACCTGCAGGGCGCCACCATGTGGTTCATGCAGAACGCGTTCTCGAAGCCCGACAACGCCGGCGCCGGCGCCACCGACTACATGCACCTCCTCGGCCTCGTCGCGATGGGCTACATGTGGGGCAGGATCGCCAAGGCGGCGAACGCGAAGCTGGCCGAGCTGCCGGCGCGCATGGACGCCAAGCTCGCCACCGGCCGCTTCTACATGGAGCGGGTGCTGCCCGAGACCGCGATGCGCCTGGTGCGCATCAAGGCCGGCGCGGACTCGACCATGGCGGTGCCGGCCGAGGCGTTCTAAGGCGCAAGCCCTCCCTCTCCACCCTCTCGCGCAGGCGGGATGGGGGTACGCGGTGCGGCTGCGCAAGTCGGAAAGATCAAGGGAAACGCCATGACCGAGGCCTTCATCTACGACCACGTCCGCACCCCCCGCGGCCGCGGCAAGCCGGACGGGTCGCTGCACGAGGTCACGGCCTTGCGGCTGGCCGAGACGGCGCTGCGCGCGCTCAAGGATCGCAACGGGCTCGACACCAGTCGCGTCGACGACGTGGTGCTCGGCTGCGTCGACCCGGTCGGCGAGGCCGGCGGTGACATCGCCCGCGCCGCCGCGCTCGTCGCCGACTACGGCACCCACGTGCCGGGCGTGCAGATCAACCGCTTCTGCGCCTCGGGCCTCGACGCGATCAACTTCGCCGCCGCCCAGGTGATGGCCGGTCAGCACGACATGACGGTCGGCGGCGGCGTCGAATCGATGAGCCGCGTCGGCTTGGGCGCCTCGGGCGGCGCCTGGCCGGTCGACCCGGCGATCGCGATCAAGTCCTACTTCATGCCCCAGGGCGTCTCCGCCGACCTGATCGCCACCAAGTACGGGTTCAGCCGCGACGATTGCGACGCCTACGCGGTGCAGTCGCAGAAACGCTCGGGCAAGTCGTGGGCCGAGGGCCTGTTCAAGGGCTCGGTCGTGCCGGTGCGCGACGTGAACGGCATCACGCTGCTCGACCGCGACGAGCACATGCGGCCCGCGACCGACATGCAGTCGCTCGGCCAGCTGAAGGCCTCGTTCGTCCAGATGGGCCAGATGGGCGGGTTCGACGCGGTGGCCGTGGACGCCCACCCGGACGTCGAGGCGGTGGACCACGTCCACCATGCCGGCAACTCGTCGGGCATCGTCGACGGCGCCGCCGCGGTGCTGATCGGCTCGCGGGAGGCCGGGCAGGGCGCGGGCCTGAAGCCGCGAGCCAGAATCCGCGCCTTCGCCAACATCGGCTCCGACCCGGCGCTGATGCTAACCGGCCCTGTCGACGTGACCAAGAAGGTGCTGGCGCGCGCCGGGATGCAGCTGTCCGACATCGACCTGTTCGAGGTCAACGAGGCCTTCGCCGCGGTCGTGCTGCGCTTCCAGCAGGCGTTCGACCTCGATCCGGCCAAGGTCAACGTCAACGGCGGCGCCATCGCCATGGGCCATCCGCTCGGTGCCACCGGCGCGATGATCCTCGGCACCGTGCTCGACGAGCTGGAGCGCACCGGCAAGGAGCGCGCCCTGGTGACCCTGTGCATCGGCGCCGGCATGGGCACGGCGACCATCATCGAGCGGGTCTGACCCCGGGGGCCGGAACGGCCGGCGCGTTCCCTATTCCGGGCGAACGCTGCTAGAGCCGGCCCCGACCCGTGCCGGGAAACGGCAGGGACGACACGAACCTTTGGGAGAAACGATGACCCGCCTGCTCGCCACCCTGTGCCTGACGACTGCGCTCGCCCTTCCCATCGCCGCCCGCGCGGACGAGGCGGCCGACAAGGTCGCGGAAGCCAAGACGCTCGTCAGCAAGACGCTGATCAAGAACCTGAAGACCGGCTTCGACGCCGCGCTGGAGAAGACCGTCGCCGCGATGCCCGACGACAAGTCGGAGCCGGTCCGCAAAGAGCTGATGGCCGAGTTCGACAAGCAGAGCGGCATCATGATCGATGGCCTGTCGAAGGAATACGCGACGAAGTTCACGCTGCCGGAACTCAAGCACCTCAACGAGATCTACGAGGATAAGACCTACCTCAAGTTCCAGACCATCAACGCAGACCCGTCCTCGTCGGTGACGGCGATCTCGCAGGCCTCCGTCACCAAGCTGCTCAACATGCTGGCGATCGCGGCGGCGGGCGACAACACGCCGAAGCCCGGCGCACCGATGCCGACGCCGACGCCCGCCCCGGCGCCTGCGCCGGCCCCGACCCCGGCGCGCTGAGCCGGCGGCGGAGCGATCCGGGCATGTCCCTTCAAGCTGGCATGTGCCTTCACGCTGGCATGTCTCCTCAGCCCAGCTCAGGCGGCGCGCACGGATCGCTCCGACCCGGGAAAGCCCGCCACCTCCGGCAGACCTTCGAACAGGGGCTTGGCGAAGTGGTAGCCCTGGAACAACGTGATGCCGAGGTCGCGCAGGGCGTCGAGCTCGCCCTGCGTCTCGACGCCCTCGGCCAGAACCGAGACGCCGAGCGCGCGGGCGATGGCGACGAGGCCCGCCACGATGGCGCCGCGCCCGGCGTCGACGTCGATGCCGCGCAGCAGGTCCATGTCGATCTTGATCAGGTCGGGACGGAAGTTCGCCAGGAGGCTCAGCCCGGCATAGCCGGCGCCGAAATCGTCGAGCGCGGTGAGGAAGCCCTGACGCCGGTACTCGGCGACGATGCGCTTCACATGGGGGACGTCGCGGAAGCGCTCGTTCTCGGTGAACTCGAACATGATCCGGCGATGCTCGAAGCCGACCCGGCGCGCGGCCTCGAGCGAGGCGCGGATGCAGGCCGCCGGCTCGTAGACGGCGTTGGGCATGAAGTTGATCGACAGGCGCGTCGCGTCGTCCTTCGGGAACAGGCGGCCGGCGAGCTCGATCGCCTTGACCCGCGCGGCCTGGTCGAAGCGGTAGCGCGTCTCGTCCGTCACCCGGTCGAGGATGGAGGCGGCCGACTGCCCCCCCGGCCCGCGGACCAGGGCCTCGTAGCCCCAGACCCGACCCTCGGTCGTGTCGACGATCGGCTGGAACGCCATGGTGAAGGTGAAATCGAGTGCCTCGCCGTCGCGGCAGGCCCGGCACTTGGCCTCCGCGGCCTTGGCACCCGTCGTCTTGCCGTCCACGACCTGGGCATTGCTTAACATGGGTTACTTCCCGTTACTTGAACCCCGCACTCCTTCTGAAGCGCAACACTCTCCACACTGTTAACGCGCCGAACTTAAGTCCTTCAGCCACCCGAGGATCAGCGATGAATCTCCAGAACTTCCGCTTCGAGACCAATGCTGACGGCGTGGCGTTGGCGACCTGGGACTGCCCCGGACGCTCGATGAACGTCATCACTCAAGCGGTGATCGACGAGATCGAGGCCATCGTCGACGCGGTCGTCGCCGATCCGGCCGTGAAGGGCTGCGTCATCACCTCGGGCAAGGACAACTTCTCGGGCGGCGCCGACCTGACGATGCTGCAGGGGCTCGGGCTCGAATACGAGAAGCTCAAGCGCGAGCAGGGCGAGGAGCCCGCCATGCGCCACTTCTTCGAGGCCTCGCGCCGGCTCTCGCTGGTGTTCCGCAAGCTCGAGACCTGCGGCAAGCCCTTCGCGGCGGCGGTGAGCGGCATCTGCCTCGGCGGCGCGTTCGAGCTGGCCCTGTCGTGCCATCACCGCGTGGTCTCGGACGACCCGAAGACCCGCGTCGGCCTGCCCGAGATCAAGGTCGGCCTGTTTCCCGGCGGCGGCGGCACGCAGCGCGTCGCGCGGCTGATGCAGACGGGCGACGCACTGCAGATGCTGTTCAAGGGCGAGCAGATCCGGCCGGCCATGGCCAAGAGCATGGGCCTCGTCCACGAGGTCGCGGGCAAGGACGAGATCGTCGCCAAGGCCAAGGCCTGGATCCTGGCCGGCGGCTCGGCGGTGGCGCCCTGGGACGTCCCGAAGTTCAAGGCGCCCTCGGGCAAGGTCTACTCACCGGCCGGCATGATGATCTGGCCGCCGGCCAACGCGATCTACCGGCGCGAGACCCACGACAACTACCCGGCGGCGAAGGCCATCCTGGCCTCGGTCTACGAGGGCCTGCAGCTGCCGATGGATCTCGGCCTGAAGGTCGAGAGCCGCTACTTCGCGATGATCCTGCGCACCAAAGAGGCGGCGGCGATGATCCGCACGCTGTTCATCTCGATGGGCGAGCTGAACAAGGGCGCGCGCCGCCCGAAGGACGTCCCCGCCACGAGCCTCAAGAAGGTCGGCGTGGTCGGCGCCGGCTTCATGGGCGCCGGCGTCGCCTACGTCACGGCCAACGCCGGTCTCGACGTGGTGCTCGTCGACCAGTCGAGCGAGGCGGCCGAGAAGGGCAAGGCCTACGCCCACGCGCTGATCACCGGCCAGATCAACAAGGGCCGCGCCAAGACCGCGGACCGCGACGCGCTGCTCGCCCGCATCACGGCGTCCGCCGACTACGCGGACCTGGCCGATTGCGACCTCGTCATCGAGGCGGTGTTCGAGGACCCGCGGGTGAAGGCCGAGGTGATCGCCAAGGTCGAGGCGGTGATCGGCCCCGACACGATCTTCGCCTCCAACACCTCGACGCTGCCGATCTCCGGCCTCGCCAAGGCGTCGTCGCGCCCCGAGCAGTTCGTCGGCATCCACTTCTTCTCGCCGGTCGAGAAGATGATGCTCGTCGAGATCATCAAGGGCGAGGCCACCGGCGACCGGGCGCTCGCCACGGCTCTGGACTACGTCCGCACCGTGAAGAAGACCCCGATCGTCGTGAACGACGCCCGCGGCTTCTTCGCCAACCGCTGCGTCGGCGCCTACATCCTCGAGGGGCACAAGATGCTCAACGAGGGCGTGCCGCCCGCGATGATCGAGAACGCCGGCAAGATGGCCGGCATGCCGGTCGGCCCGCTCTCGCTGAACGACGAGGTGGCGTTGGACCTCGGCCTCAAGATCGCCAAGGCGACGGAGGCGCAGCTCGGGCCCGACGCGGTCGACCCGGCGCAGAAGGCGCTGCTCGTCGAACTCGTCGAGACCCAGGGCCGCCTCGGGCGCAAGAACAAGAAGGGCTTCTACGACTACCCGGAGGGCGCGCCCAAGCGCCTGTGGCCCGGCCTCAAGGACCTGCAGCCCACCCACCTCGACCCCGACACCCTCGACATCGCCGAGCTGAAGCACCGCCTCCTGGTGGTCCAGGCGCTGGAGGCCGCGCGCACGGTGGGCGAGGGCGTCATCACCGACCCGCGCGAGGCCGACGTCGGCTCGATCCTCGGCTTCGGCTTCGCGCCCTTCACCGGCGGCGCGCTGTCCTACATCGACTTCATGGGCGCGAAGGACTTCGTGGCGCTCGCCGAGGGCCTGGAAGCCAAGCACGGCCCGCGCTTCGCCGTGCCGGACAACCTGCGCGCCCTGGCCGAGACCGGCGGCACGTTCTACGGCGAGGCGGCGAAAAAGGCGGCGTGAAGCAAGCCTCGCTCCTCGCTCCCCGGGAGGAGCGACGCGTCCGCTTCTCCCCCGTCATCCCGGGGCGCCGAAGGCGAGCCCGGGATCCCGAGCCGCCGCGCATGCCGTTGGGGGCGGAACGCATCCGCTCCTTCGCCCACGGACGGCGGTTCTGGATTCCGGACTCTGCTTCGCAGCCCCGGAATGACGGCTCCTGTTTTGGATAGGGGGCGGACATCCCGCCTCACCCCACCGCGGCGAGCCGCCGCCGCAGAACCTCGACGTCGGCGTGGTTGTTCGACAGCAGATCGGTGATGTCGCCGACGACGAGGGCCTTCACGTGGCGGCAGCGCACCCCGTGGCGGCCGGCCATGCAGGTGCAGCGCAGCATCAACCCGCTCGTGCGGTCCTCCAGCGAGACCTCGTAGCGGTTGCCGGTGCTGCCGCGCATCGCGAAGCGCAGGGCGTCGGGCTCCGCGGGCTTCAGGGCGCGCAGGATGCGGCCGCTGATGGCGCCCGCGCCCGCCCGCGGCACCGCGGCGCTGCCGTCGATCCGCGTCGCCGGCAGCGACAGCACCCGCGACAGGTCGGGCACGTCCGCGGCCTCCGTCTGCCGGACGGCGGCGAGCGCGATCTCGGCGCAGGCGTAGGCGTCCTCGCCGGCGTCGTGGTGCTCGAAGCGGATGCCGAGGCGCCTTGCGACCTTGCCGAGCCCGCAGCCCTCCGGGTCCGGGAACACGCGCCGGGCGACCTGGACCGTGCAGAGGTAGCGCAAGGGAGGCGCCGGTAGCCCGCAGGCCTGGAGCGAGGCCCGCAGCACGCCGATGTCGAAGCTCGCGTTGTGGGCGAGGATCAGCCCGCCGGCGAGGTCGGGCAGGAACTCGGCGACCGCCTCGCCGAAGCCGGGCTTGTCGCGCACGTCGGCCGGGACGATCCCGTGGACGCGGATGTTGCCGGGCGCGAACCGCAGCTCCGGCGGCCGGATCAGCCGGGACGCGCGCCGGACCACGCGGCCCCCCTCGATCCAGGCGAGCCCGATCGCGCAGGCGCTGTCGCGCCGCTCGTTGGCGGTCTCGAAGTCGAGGGCGACGACGGTCATGAGCCCAGGGACGGCCGCGAGGATGTCATGCCCCAGGTCTATGACCCGGCGACTCGCGCTTCAAGCGGCTGCGACCATCGCGAGCCATTCGTCTTCCGAGACGACGCGCACCCCGTGCTTCTCGGCATCCTTCAGCTTCGAGCCGGCGCCGGGGCCGGCGACGACGAGGTCGGTCTTGGCCGAGACCGAGCCCGAGACCTTGGCGCCGAGGCGCTCGGCGGTGGCCTTGGCCTCGTTGCGGGTCATCTTCTCCAGAGTCCCGGTGAAGACCACCGTCTTGCCGGAGAACGCCGCGGTGCTCGCGGACGCCTCCATCGGGGCGACCTGGACCTCCTTGAGCAGCGCCGACACGGCGGCGTCGTTGTGCGGCTCGGAGAAGAACGCGATCAGCGAGTCGGTCGCCACCGGGCCGATCTCGCCGTCGTCGGCGAAGACCCGGTAGGCGTCGCCGGGGCGCTGCTCGGCGGCCCGCGCGATCGCCGCGCGCACCGCGTCCAGGCTGCCGTAATGCGCGAGCAGGCTCGCGCGCTGGCTGGTGCTGAACCGGATCTTGCCGGCCTCCGTCGGCGCGGCCTCGCCCTCGTCGGTATCGCCCGCCTCCGCCGGAAGGCCGGCCTCGAGCAGCCGGTCGCGGGTGGTCGGCCCGATGCGCGGCACCGCGGAGAATTCGATCCAGTCCGGCCCGGCCTGCGCGTCGGCTGCGGCCCGCAACGCCTGCTTCAGGGCGGAAAAATCCGAGAACCGCTTGGCCAGCGCCTTGGCGGTCGACTCGCCGATGTCGGGTATGCCCAGCGCGAACAGGAAGCGGTTCATCGGCAGGCGGCGGCGCTCGGTGACCGCGGCGAGCAGGTTGTGGATCGCCTTGTCCTCCTCCTCGCCCTTCTTCTTCGTCGGCTTCTTCGGCGCCGGAGCCCCCTCCGCCCGGCGCTCCGCCGACAGGGCCTCGCGGCGCGCGACGATCGCCGCCTTCAGCGGCTCGAACTCCAGGGTGAACAGGTCGGCGGGCTGGCGCACGAGGCCGGCCTCGAACAGCACCTCGATGTAGGTCTGTCCGAATCCTTCGAGGTCGAAGCCGTTGCGCGAGACGAAGTGCTTCAGGCGCTCGACGCCTTGCGCCGGGCAGATCAGCCCGCCGGTGCAGCGCCGCACCGCGTCGGGCTTGCCGGTGCGTGGGTTGATCTCGCGCACCGCCTTGCTGCCGCAGGCCGGGCAGGTCTCGGGGAAGACGAAGGGCCGGGCGTCGGCCGGGCGCTTGTCGAGTACCACGTCCATCACCTTGGGGATCACGTCGCCGGCCCGCAGCACCACAACGGTGTCGCCGACGCGGATGTCGCGGCCGTCGCGGATCGGCTCGCCGTCCCCGCCGACGCCCTTCACGTAGCCCTCGTTGTGCAGCGTCGCGTTCGAGACCACGACGCCACCCACCGTCACCGGGCGCAGCCGCGCGAGCGGGTTGAGCGAGCCGGTGCGGCCGACGTTGATGTCGATGCCCTCGACCACGGTGAACGCCTCCTGCGCGGCGAACTTGTGGGCCAGCGCCCAGCGGGGGCTGCGCGAGACGAAGCCGAGCCGCTTCTGCAGGGCGAGGTCGTCGACCTTGTAGACGACGCCGTCGATGTCGTAGCCGAGCGTCGGCCGGTCCGCCTCGATCGTTCGGTAATGCGCGATCATGCCGGCGGCGTCGGCACAGGTGACGGTCAGCGGGTTCACCGGCAGGCCCCAGGCGCGAAACAGCGCCATCACCCCCGATTGCGTCCCCTCGAAGGGCGGCACCACCTCGCCCCAGGCGTAGGCGAAGAACTTGAGCGGTCGTGAGGCGGTGATCGACGGGTCGAGCTGGCGCAGGGAGCCGGCGGCGGCGTTGCGCGGGTTGGCGAAGAGCGGCTTTCCCGCAGCCTCCTGGCGGGCGTTGATCGCGGCGAAATCCGCGTGCGAGAGGTAGACCTCGCCGCGCACCTCGCAGATTGCCGGCCAGCCGCTGCCGGCGAGCGCCTGCGGGATGTCCTCGACCGTGCGGGCGTTGGCCGTGACGTTCTCGCCGGTCTCGCCGTCGCCGCGGGTGGCGGCGGTGACGAGGCGCCCGTCCTCGTAGCGCAGGGACAGCGACAGCCCGTCGATCTTCGGCTCGGCGGTGAAGGCGAGCGGCGCCTCCGGCCGGTTCAGGAACCGGCGCACGCGGGCGACGAACTCCTCGACCTCCTCGTCGGCGAAGGCGTTGCCGAGGGAGAGCATCGGGACGGCATGGCGCACCTTGGCGAATTTTTCGGACGGCTTCGCGCCGACCGCCGTGCTCGCCAACCCGGTGCCGGCGAGATCGGGGACTTGCGCTTCCAGCGTCTCCAGCTCCCGGCGCAGGGCATCGTAGGCGGCATCCGAGATCTCGGGCGCATCCTCCTGGTGGTAGAGCCGGTCGGCCTCGGCGATCTCAGCGGAGAGGGCGGCGTGGCGCGCCCGCGCCGCGTCCGCGGTGAGCGTCGGGCTGGGCGCATTGGATTTTCGCGCGTCGGACTTCTCGGCGTCGGACTTCTCAGCGTCGGACTTGGTCGTGGCGGAGTTGGGCTTCGGCATCGGGCTCAGGACTTCCGCGTTGGGCGATCGGGCTTCTAACCGATTTCCCTCCGGCCGAGATCACTTCCCGAGCGAGCCGAAGCGTCGCGATGCACAGGGATCGCGCGTGGCTGGCGCGGCCGGGGCAGGATCAGCTCCGGGCGCCGCACCAGCGCCGCGGCCCCGAGCAGGACCAGCCCGGCGAGGATCGCGACCAGCGACAGGGGCAGCACCGGCATCAGCGCGCCGGAGGCCGCGCCGCCGGCGACGGAGCCGAGGTTCATCACCGCCATGAATACCTCGAACTGCGTCGCCGCGCCGGCGCGTCCGCGGCTCGCCTGCATCAGCGCCGGCACCAGGGCGACGATCAGCAGGCCGGGCAGGACGTTGGTGAAGCCGAGGATCAGCGGCCCGGCCGACCCGGCCAGGCCCGCCGCGATCAGGGCGGCGGTGGCGAGGAACGCGGCGGCGCTCGCCAGGAACAGGGCGCGCAGCGCCGGCAGCGGCCCGGCGCGGTCGCACCACGACCCGATGGCCACGGCACCCACCGTCCCGCCCGCGAAGGCGAGGCCGGCCTGGAGCCGCGACAGGGCGGCGGCATCCCAGCCCTGCGCCTGCACGAGGGCGACGGAGAACGGCAGCTCGAACAGCGCGAGCGCGCCGTCGATCGAGAAGCACAACGCGACGAGCCGCAGGGCGTGCGGCCGGCGCAGGCCAAGGCCCAGCCGGCGCAGGAACCGCCCGAACGGCACGTTCCGCCCGGCGTCGGCGCCGACGCGGCGCGCCGACGAGAGGAAGGCGTCGCCCGGCGCCTCGCGCACCAGCAGGATCGGCAGGCTGGCGAAGATCGCGGCCGCGAGCAGGCACAGGGCTCCGAACCGGAACCCGTAGGCCGCGAGCAGCCAGCCGAACAGGCCGGCGCCGAGGCTGGTGCCGGCGACGAACCCGGCCCGGGTGCAGGCGCTCATCCGCCCGAGCTCGCCCTGTGGGACATGGTCCATCACCATCCGGTCGCAGGCGGTGTCGAGCAGGGCGGCGAAGGTGCTGTGGGCGAGGAACACGAGGCCGAGCGCGCCGAGCGACCGCTCGCCGGGCACGAGCAGCAGCCCGGCCAGCGCCAGGTGGCAGCCGAGGATCGCGAGCACGCTCCAGGCGCGGCGCCGCCCCATCGCGAACCGGCTCGCGCGATCGACCAGCGGCCCCCACAGGATCGGCTGGACCGTCCAGGGCAGGCCGGCGATGGCGAAGTGAAGGCCGACCTCCGCGCTCGACACGCCCTGCGCCGCCAGATGGTTGGCGAGCGCCGTGAGGGAGAATCCAGCGACCAGGCCCTGGTAGAAGTAGGTGGCGAAGAACACGCCGTAGCGCGTCCTGCGATCCTGCAGGGTCGGCAGCCGAACCGACGACCGACCTGACGACCACCGTGCGGCCGCACCGGCTTGCGGACCCGGCCGCACGGGCGGATCCTCGCCGCCGCTCATCGCCGAAGGTCTTTCATTGCACGCGCACCCGCTCCGCCCCGATCCTACGACGGAAGCCGGCCGAACGCGCGCGCCTTTCGCTCCCCCCGCAGAGAGGGGAGCGAACAGCAGGTTTCCGGCGCCGGCATCATGAGCGACGGTTGGATCGTCACCGAACCCGGCCCCACCGATACGATCCAGATCTGGAGCGTCGACCTCGCCCTGTCCACGGATCGGCTCGCGCGCTGCGATGCCTGGCTTTCGCCCGCGGAGGCCGCCCGCGCCGGCCGCTTCCTCCGGGCGGAGGATCGCGACCGGTCCCGCGTGAGCCACGCGGCGCTCCGCCTGATCCTCGCCCATGCGCTCGGCGTGGCGGCCGAGGCGCTCGCCTTCGCGCCGGGGCCGGCCGGCAAGCCGGAGCTGGCCGGGGCACAGGCGGGCGCGCTGCACTTCAACCTGTCGCATTCGGGCACACGCGCCCTCGTCGGGGTCTCGCCCAAAGCCGCGATCGGGGTCGACGTCGAGGCGCTGCGCCCGGTTCCCGACGCGTTGCGCATCGCTCGTGCGCATTTCGCGCGCGCGGAAGCCGAGGCGCTGGCAGCCCTGCGGCCCGAAGAAGTCGATGCGGCCTTCACCGGATTGTGGACACGCAAGGAGGCGGTGGTGAAGGCGCTGGGGGCTGGCCTGTCCCTGCCGCTCGACCACCTCGCCCTGACCCTGCCGCCGGCGCCGCCGCGCCTCGTCGCGATCGTCGGCGACGACCCCGAGGCCTGGAGCCTCCACCACCTCGAACCCGGCCCCGGCACGGTCGGCACCGCGGCGATCCGCGCAGCCGGCGCCACCATCGCCCGCTGCGCGCTGCCGGAGGATTGGCTGGACCGCCACCCGCGCTGAGCGTGCGAAACGGCGACCCCGTGCGAGATGCCGCTTGCGGCCGACCCTGGCCCCGGTTATACCCCCGCTCGCTGGCGAAGCCGCCGGCCGTCGGAGTGTAGCGCAGTCTGGTAGCGCACCACGTTCGGGACGTGGGGGTCGCAGGTTCAAATCCTGCCACTCCGACCAAAGTTTCCTTTCGGAAACGGGTCTTCCCGGCTCAGAGAGCATCAGCACAATCAAAGGTTTGCGCGAGAGCCGCGCAATCGGTTCGCCGCCGACCGGAAATGCCGGGACCTGTTCCACCTCAGCCTCTATCGCGAGATCGACACCGGCATCTCGATCGTCCGGAGGCGCGATGCGCTACGGGATCAAACGCCGCTCACCTGACCGGTATCTTTGGTCGAGCCGCGTGGAAGGCAATCGCGTGGCGGTCGTCATGGATTGACAGATCTCATATATTTAAAAATAAATATATTACGTCTTGGTTTTGATATAACAAATCGACATTGAATTTATGTTTCGATCGATTTATTGATCAAGTCGAATTTATTGGTACAAAAAGTCAATGGATAGACGCGTGAAACGGCGAGATGCCGGTGCCAGATTAATGGCATCGACGTCTCGTTCGATCAAGCAAGCTGCAGCAACGGAAATCTTGACCCGCTAGTGCCGCGCCAGGCGGTGCAGAGCCTGGAGGAAGACGTCCACGTCCTCGCGGGTGTTGTAGAAGGCCAGCGAGGCGCGGATCGATTGGTCGACGCCGAAGCGTCGCAACGCCGGCAGGGCGCAGTGGTGGCCGGAGCGGACGGCGACGCCGTGGCGGTCGAGATGGTGGGCCACCGCTTCGTTCGCCTGGCCTTCGATCGTGAAGGACATCACGCTGGCCTTCTCGCGGGCGGTGCCGATCAGGCGCAGGCCCTTGATGTCGGCGAGACCCGCTTGCGCGTAGTCGAGCAGGTCGTGCTCGTAGGCGGCGATGGCCGGGAGGCCGGCGCTCTCCAGGTAGTCGAGCGCCGCGCCGAGGCCGACGGCGCCGGCGATATCGGGTGTGCCCGCCTCGAACTTCTCGGGCGCGCCCTTGTAGACCGTCCTGGTGAAGGTGACGTCCTCGATCATGTGGCCGCCGCCTTGCCACGGCGGCATCGCCTCGAGCAGGTGCGTCTTGCCGTAGAGGGCGCCGATGCCGGTCGGCCCGAACACCTTGTGACCGGAGAAGACCACGAAGTCGGCATCGAGCGACTGCACGTCGATCGGGATGTGCGGCGTGGACTGCGCGGCGTCCAAGAGCACCGGCACGCCGTAGGCGTGGGCCAGCGCGATGATCTCGCGGACTGGGTTCACCGTGCCGAGCGCGTTGGCGACGTGGGTCACCGATACGATCTTGGTCCTCCCTGAGAGCAGGGCCGCGTATTGCTCGAAGATGATCTCGCCGCGATCGTTGACCGGGATCACGCGCAGGGTCGCGCCGGTGGCCTGGCTGAGCAGCTGCCAGGGTACGATGTTGGCATGATGCTCGATCGTCGAGACGATGATCTCATCGCCCGGCCCGATGTTGGCGCGTCCGTACGAGTTCGCCACGAGGTTGATCGCCTCGGTGGTGCCGCGCACGAAGACGATGTCGTCCTTCGATGGGGCGTTGAGGAAGCGGCGCACCTTATCGCGGCCGCCCTCGAACAGGTCGGTCGAGCGGGCGGCCAGCGTGTGCGCGGCCCGGTGGATGTTCGAGTTGTGGCGGGCGTAGAATTCGGAGGTCGCGTCGATGACCGATTGCGGCTTGTGCGTGGTCGCCGCGTTGTCGAGCCAGACCAGCCGATGCCCGTTGACGCTCTGGTGAAGGGCCGGAAAGTCCTTGCGGACACGCTCGACGTCGAAGGGGGCGCCGACCAGGCTCGACGGGGTCGAGGTGACCCGCGGAACCGGGCCGTGATGCCGTGAAGGCTCGACGCGGGGCGCGGCCTGCGGCTTGGCGTGCGGCTTGGCGTTCCGCGGCGATCCCGTCAGGAAGTAATAGTCGCCCGACGTGAACGGCTGGTCGCCGCCATGCTCCACCGTCCGCACGGGGTCGCCGGAAGGGCGGCCCGTGCGTTGGAAGTTCTCCTGGGCGACGTCGACGCCGGCCTTCGACGGGTCGGCCGGCACGAGGCTCGGCGCGACGGCGCTGGCGAAGGCGTTCGCGCGCGGATGATCCGCCGCGATCTGTCGATGCAGGTCGGGTCCGCCGGGGAGGAAGGCGGCCACGTCCGGCAGGTTCGGCACGAAGAATTCCGGCAGGCCGTGCCGCGCTGACGGAACGCCGCGCTGCGACGCCAGCGGGTCCGCGAGCGGATGCACCGACGGGATCGTCGCCGTGTCGAGGAAGCCGGCGCCGGCGGGCGCGGGCGTCCCGCCGAACGGGCTCGCCGCGGAAGGCCCCGTCGAGCCCGGAATCCCGACGGCAGGGCCGCCGACATTGCGCGCGCCGAGGGGGGGCCGAGGCCGGCACCCGGCAGCGAGGGCTGTCCGGGGCCCTGGGGAAGGCTCTCCAGGCCCTGCGGCAGTTGCGGCGAGGCCGGCGGCGACGGGGCGAACGGCGCGGACGCCGCCTGCCCCTGGCCGTAGATCTCGCGGGCGAGGCGCCCGACGAGGTCGGCGTGGGCTAGGGACGCGGCGCTGTCGCCCGTGGGGATGCCGATGGCGGACGTGCTCAACGCGCCGGCCTCAGGCGTAGTCATGGTAGTTGCCGAGCAGCACGTTATCGAGGCGTGCGATCGCATCCTCGACCAGGACCGCAGCAGAGAAGTAGCGGGTCACCAGGTGTGAGGCGATGGAATGGTCGTTGGTGCCCATGTAGCGCACCGACAGGCCCGGTTCGATCTCGCCGGTGACGCCGGACTTCTGCAGGCCGACGACGCCCTGCTCGCCTTCGCCGACGCGCAACAGCAGGATCGAGGTGGTCTGCGCGCCGGTGGCCGGGTCGACGTCGATCGGTAGCTTGTCGCTCGGCACCAGCGGCACGCCGCGCCAGGTGAGGAACGGGGCGCCGAACAGGTGCACCACGACCGGCGGCACGCCGCGGCGGGTGGCCTCGCGGCCGAAGGCGGCGATGGCGCGGGGGTGGGCGACGAAGAAGGCGGGCTTCTTCCAGACGAGGGTCAGCAACTCGTCGAGGTCGTCCGGGGTCGGCGGACCCGAGCGGGTCGGGATGCGCTGGCGCCCGCCCACTTCGTTGAGGAGGCCGAACTCGGAGTTGTTAAGCAGCTCCCACTCCTCGCGCTCCTTCACGGCATCCACCGTCAGGCGGATCTGCTCGCGGAGCTGGTCGATCTCGTTCGAGTAGAGATCGGTGACGCGGGTATGGGTGTTGAGGATCGTCTGGATCGTCGAAAGATGGTACTCGCGCGGATCGATCTCGTAGTCGACGAAGGTCGTCGGCAGGCGCGGCGCGCCGGTGTGCACGGCCAGCAGCTCGATGCCCTGCTCGCCGTGGCTGTTGGTGTGGCCCTTCAGGCGGTCGCGCTCCTCGACATAGTGCGCGATGCGGTTCTTGACCGCGTCGTCGTCGAGCGCCGCGCGGTCGAGGGTCAGCAGCGTCACCGCCGAGAGCGCCTTGACGGCCGGTGCGGGCTGGCCGTCGCCGACGAGGGTTTCGTCGCCGAAGAAGTCGCCGCGGGTGGCCAGCCCCGAGCGCAGGCGGTTCTTGTACGGGCCCGACAGCGAGAGCTCGACGGTGCCGTCGGCGACGACGGTCAGGCTGCGGTCGCCGGCGCCGCCTTCCGAGATCGTCTCCCCGGCGTTGTGCCGGCTCTCGGTGAACTTGCCGGCGAGCGCGGACAGCTCGGCGTCGCCCAGGCGGCTGAACGCCGGCACGGCGCGGAGCGAGGCGGGACTGATCGTGCGGGCGTTGCCGTCCGTGGCGAGGTCGATGCGGCCGGGTTTGGCCAGCACCACGGCGCGCCGGTTCACGCGGTAGACGCCGCCGTCCACGTTGACGAAGGGCAGCAGCCGCAGGAGCCAGCGCGGGGTGTTCGCGAGGTTCTGGACCGAGGTGACGGTCGCGGTCGATAGATTGCGTGCTGCCGATGCGCCCACGCTCAGTCCTTGTCCGCTCATGTCCGGTCGTCCCCACTTTGTTTTTGAATTGTGTCGCGCCCTCTGAAGAACAGGCGCGATCGATCAGCCGCATTTACGCTGCGTTGAGAGCAAGAGCGCTCGGCTAAGAAATCGAATGATTGACATCCCGTTGCGAAACCTATGTAGCATCGGGATAGAACGACGGTTTAGCCTCGACTGCGACGCATCGTCAATAGAAGAATATTCCGAATTTGTGGATTTTTGCAGTATCGCTTCCTGTCTATCGACCGTATGATGAGGACGATTTCTGGAAATGGGCATCTCGAGAGAATGAAATTCTAGAAATTACCCTCCGAACGCGAGGTTCGACGGGAAATCCTCTTCAACGGCGTCCCGTGCGGCGGAGCCGGTCCGCGCGGCCTTGCGCCTCTTCCCGGGTCACGAGTGGCGTGGACGGCCTTTGCGACCTTCGATTCCGCCGAGATCGGGCGGCAGCCTTCAACGGCGCCCAAGTCGAATCATCGTCGGGTCAGATCCCGTCTCCGAAGAACTGGTCCATGCTCTGGGCCGGCTCCTCGTTGCGCGGCAGCTTCGACACCACCCGGGCGGGCACGCCGGCGACGGTGGTGTGGGCCGGTACGTCGTGCAGCACGACCGCGGCGGCGGCGACCCGGGCGCCTTCGCCGACGCGGATGTTGCCGAGCACCTTGGCGCCGACGCTGAGCAGCACGCCGCGCTCGATCTTGGGATGGCGGTCGCCGCTTTCCTTGCCGTTGCCGCCGAGGGTCACGGATTGGAGGATCGAGACGTCGTCGGCGATCACCGTGGTCTCGCCGATCACCACGCCGGTGGCGTGATCGATGAACACGCCCGAACCGATCCGCGCCGCCGGATGGATGTCGGCGCCGAACACCTCCGAGATCCGGCTCTGCACGTGCAGCGCCAGCGTCGCCCGGCCCTGGTGCCAGAGCCAATGCGCGACGCGGTAGCCCTCCAGCGCCGCCAGCCCCTTGTAGAACAGGAACGGATCGAGATAGCGGCGGCAGGTCGGGTCGCGCTCGCGGATGGCGACGAGGTCGCGCACCGCGTGGGCGCCCGCATGCGGGTCGGCCTCGAATGCCGCCAGGCACAGGTCGCGCATCGCCAGCCGGGAGAGGTCGCCGTCGCCGAGCCGGTGCGCGAGCCGGTAGGCGAAGGCCTGCGCGATGCTGCGCTGGTCGAGCACCGTCGCCTGGATGATGCCGGCATAAAGCGGCTCCTCGACGAGCGCCGCCTCGGCCTCGCGACGGACCTCCTGCCAGACCGCGTCGACGGAGGTGCTGCGGCTCGTCGTCCGCAGCGGCGCCTTCGGCAGGGCGGAGCGCGCCTCCCAAATGGCGCCCAGACTCACGCGACGATCCTCGATTCGAAAGGCATCCTCACGCCGCCTGCTTCTTGAAGAGATCCGGCAGGTAGCGGTGCAGGGTCTCGTGGCCGTCGAACTTCACGTCCAGGGTGAGGCTCGCCGCCGGCGCCTCCGCATGCGTCTCGACTACGCGGCCCAGCGCATGGCGCCAGATGCCGAGCGCTTCCGCCACGTCGAGCCGTGCGAAGATCACCTGGTCGCCCTCGACGATGGAATCGGCCCGTGCGGTCCGATTCGCCGCCGGCCGGCGAGGCCGATCCGCGACCGAAGGGGCGGGAGAGTCCATGTCCTCCGTCGCGTCGAAATCGGAGAAGCTTTGCGTCGCGGAAGCCCTGTCCAGCAGCATGAATATTCCGTTAAGTAATTGTTTCGATTGGATAATTGGCGATGCGAACCTCGATTGCAAGCCTTGTTTCCGTTCCAGGGCCGCGATAGGCCGGAGGGGATGTCGGCACTTCCGGTCGGCCGGAGCCCCCGCGGATGATGAAGTCCCTTGTCGAAGGCCGCCTATCGGCTGCGTGCCGCGGTGACACGGCCGTGCGCGCGGCGCCTCGGCGCGGCGTGCGGGCATGAGCGCCTTTCTCCCCGCGCTCGCCGGCGGCGCGCTCATCGGCCTC
Organism: Methylobacterium sp. WL12; assembly: GCF_008039475.1. Classification (NCBI taxonomy): domain Bacteria; kingdom Pseudomonadati; phylum Pseudomonadota; class Alphaproteobacteria; order Hyphomicrobiales; family Methylobacteriaceae; genus Methylobacterium; species Methylobacterium sp. WL12. The sequence continues at coordinate 24,231 of NZ_VRUW01000050.1, forward strand.
TCGGTCGCGATGCTGCTGCTGTTGAACGGCCGCATCGCCGGGATCAGCGGCCTGGTCGCCGGCCTCGGCACCGACAGGGGCGAGCGCCGGCGCGTGGACGCCGCCTTCGTCGCCGGGCTGCTCTTCGGGCCACCCGCCTTCGCGTGGCTCGCCGGGGCCTGGCCGGAGATGCGGATCGTCGCCTCCCTGCCGGTTCTCGTCGTCGCGGGCCTCCTCGTCGGGTTCGGCACCCGGCTCGGCTCGGGCTGCACCAGCGGCCACGGCGTCGCCGGGTTGGCGCGGCTGTCGCCGCGCTCGCTCGTCGCCGTGCTCACCTTCCTGGCGGCCGGCATGGCGACGGTGGCGCTGATGCGCACTTTGATGCCGACCTCGGGCGTGTCGTGGTGATCGGCCTCTGGCGCATCCTCGCGGGGCTCGCCGCGGGCCTGATCTTCGGTCTCGGCCTGTCGCTCTCCGGCATGCTCGATCCGGTGCGGGTCCGCGGCTTCCTCGACGTGACCGGACCTTGGGATCCGAGCCTGATGTTCGTGCTCGGCGGCGCCGTCACGGTCTCGGCGCTCGGCTACCTGCTATCCCGCCGCCTGCCGCGGCCGGTCCTCGACGAACGCTTCCAAATTCCGACGAACCGCCGGATCGATCCGGCCCTCGTCGGCGGGTCCGCCCTGTTCGGGATCGGCTGGGGGCTGTCCGGTTTCTGTCCCGGCCCGGCCGTCGCGGCGCTGTCGATCGGCGGCCTGCCGGTCGTCGTGTTCGTGCTCGCGATGCTGGCCGGCATGGCCGGTCACGCCTGGACGACGCGAACGGACGCGGTGATGCCGGAGCCGCTTTCGTCGTCGAAAGCGTTCCGGTGAACCGTTCGACCGCGGATGAGCACCGTCCGTTCGGCTTCTCAGCTCAAAAAAGCCGGGTCAGCGCGTAGCAGGCCGCCGAGATGCCGGCTGCAGCCGGCAGGGTGACGACCCAAGCGACGACGATGTTGCCGGCAAGTCCCCATCGCACAGCCGAGGTCCGCCGCGCCGCGCCGACCCCTATGATCGCGCCCGTGATCGTGTGCGTCGTCGAGACCGGCACGCCGAGCCACGTCGCCAGGAACAGCGTGATGGCCCCTCCGGTCTCGGCGCAGAAGCCCTGCGTCGGGTTCAGCCGGGTGATCCGCGATCCCATCGTGTGCACGATCCGCCAGCCGCCCGACAGCGTGCCCAGCGCCATCGCGGATTGACATGCGAGCACCACCCAGAGCGGCACGTGGAAGTCGCCCGTCAGCCGGCCCTGCGAGTAGAGCAGCACCGCGATGATGCCCATGGTCTTCTGCGCATCGTTGCCGCCGTGCCCGAGCGAGTAGAGCGAGGCGGAGGCGAACTGCAGCACGCGAAAGGTCTTGTCCACGCCGAACGGCGTCGCCCGCACGCAGCTCCAGGACACGACGAGCACGAGCACGAGCGCCAGGACGAAGCCGATGAGCGGCGACAGCACGATGGCCGCGACCGTCTTGCCCAGGCCCGACCAGACCACGACGCCGAGCCCCGCCTTGCTGACGCCCGCCCCGACGAGGCCGCCGACGAGCGCGTGCGAGCTGCTCGACGGGATGCCGAACACCCAGGTGACGACGTTCCACACGATGGCGCCGACGAGGGCGCTGAGGATCACCTGCGGGTCGACGATCCCGGCGTCGACGATGCCGGTCCCCAGCGTCTCGGCCACGTGCAGGCCGAAGAACAGGAACGCGATGAAGTTGAAGAACGCCGCCCAGAGCACCGCATATTGCGGCCGCAGGACCCGCGTCGAGACGATGGTGGCGATGGAGTTGGCCGCATCGTGCAGCCCGTTGAGGAAGTCGAAGACCAGCGCCACCGCGATCAGGGCGACGAGGTAGGGGAGGGCGAGGGTGGTGACCTCCATGGCGGTCACACGTTCTCGATCACGATGCCGCTGATCTCGTTGGCGACGTCCTCGAAGCGGTCGACCACGTCCTCCAGGTGCCCGTAGATCTCCGCGCCGATCATGTAGGCCATCGCGTCGCCGTCCCCGCCGTCGCGGCGATGCGCCTGATAGAGCGCCTTCAGGCCCTGCTCCTCCAACGCATCCGAATGACCCTCGATCTGGGTGATCGCCTCGGTGAGCTGGTTGATGCGCCCGGCATGGCTTCCCACCGCGTTGAGTAGCGGCACGGCTTCGGCCGTGAGGCGGGCCGCCTCGATCACCGTCTCGCCCATGGCGCGCATCAGGGGGGTGAAGTCGCGCAACTCGTAGAGTTGGACCGCCTTCACGGTCTTGTTCATCTGGTCGATGGCGTCGTCCATCGACTGGATCAGGTCCTTGATGTCGCCGCGATCGAACGGGGTGATGAAGCTGCGGCGCACCGCCAGCAGGACCTCGGCGGCGATGGCGTCCGCCTCCTGCTCCCGGTCGACGATCACCTGGCAGTAACGCGGAACCTCCGCACCGCCCTGCAGCACGCCCTGGAGGGCTTCCGCGCCGGCGACCAAGGTCTGGGAATGGCGCGCGAAAAGATCGAAGAAGCGGTCTTCCCGCGGCATCAGGGCGCGAAACCAGCCAAGCATCGAACGACCCCTCGGGTGACCGTGACGCTCGGCCGAACTGCCGTTGGCTGCGTGCGTGGCAGCAAAACCCGAGACCAAGCTGAGGCGTTCCAAGGCGCGTCGGAAAGTCGGCTAACTTCTGGGTCGGCCCTCCCATCGTCGCGGGCACGCCGGAGGCGATCGCGGCCGGCGCGACGATGCCGCCTCGGCGTGAATCCCGTCGCGACAACAGGCCAGGAGAACATCGCTATCCTCGCACCGCGAAACACGGTGACGATCCCCTTCGAACGGGCCGAAATTCGGCAATCGCTGCTCTTGATGCGGAACCTTGGTTTCGAGATACCAAGACCAGTCTTCGTCACCGAAATTCAATCGAAAAGCGTGCGCCGTGCCTGCATCGACCCGTCGCGTCTTCCTGTCCGGCGCCCTCGCCCTGAGCATCGGACCGGCCCGCGCCGCCTCGGCGCCCCTGCGGGTCGTGGCCTCCTCGCTGCCGCATGCGGAGATCCTCGAGTTCGTCGTCGACAAGCTCGCCCCCGACCTGCCGCTGAAAGTCATCGAGATCTCGGGCGATCTGCGCCCGAACGCCCTGCTGCGTGACGGCGACGCCGACGCCAACTTCTTCCAGCACGTCCCCTTCCTACGCTCTGAGGAAGCCGCCATGGGGATGCGCTTCGCCGTCGTCGCGGCGGTGCATGTCGAGCCCCTGGGCTTGTACAGCCGCCGTGCCAAGGCGCTCGCGGACCTGCCGGCCGGCGGCGCCGTCGCCCTGTCGAACAACGTCTCCAACACCAGCCGCGGGCTGTCGCTGCTTCAGGCCAACGGCCTGATCCGCCTGCGGGCGAAGGCGGCGGACGTGAACGCCACCGTGGACGACATCGTCGAGAACCCGAAGAACTTCCGCTTCGTCGAGATCGCCCCGCCGCAACTGCCGCGCTCCCTCGACGACGTGGCGCTCGCGGTCATCAACGGCAACTACGCGCTCGAAGCGGGGCTGGAGCCTGCGCGGGATGCGCTGGCGCTCGAACGTGCCGAGGGCAATCCGTATGCGAACGTCCTCGTCACCACCGAGGGCCTGGCGAAGGATCCCCGGGTGCTGCGCCTCGGAACCCTGCTGACCTCGGCCGAGGTCGCGGATTTCATCGGCGAACGCTACCGCGGCTCGGTCGTCCCCGTCCGCCCGTCCTGACCGGCGCGGACGCGGCCATCACCCGCCCTTCGACAGCCCCATCCTGCCCTGTCCTCGCCGAAACGGGCGAGCGGAGTCCACGACCGATGCGCTTCCTGAAGACCCTCGCCATCGCCCTCCTGTCTGTCGGCACGATGGCCGCCCAGGCCGAGACCCTGAAGGTCGGCACGGTGCCGGGCGCCTACAGCGATGCCGTCACCGCCGCCGCCAATGAGGCCAAGGCGCAGGGCATCGACGTGAAGGTGATCGAGTTCAGCGACTGGACGACGCCCAACGTCGCCCTCGATGCCGGCGACATCGACCTGAACTTCTTCCAGCATCGCCCCTTCCTGGAGAACGCGTCGAAGCAGAAGGGCTACCGGTTCGACATCGTCGGGCTCGGCATCTTGCAGAACATCGGCTTGTTCTCGCTCAAGCATAAGAGCCTCGACCAGGTCCCGGCGGGGGGCAAGGTCGCCATCGCCAACGATCCGGTGAACCAGGGCCGAGGCCTGCTGCTGCTGCAGAAGGCCGGCCTCATCAAGCTCAAGGACGACGTCGGCTTCCTCGGCACCGTCGACGACGTCGTCGAGAACCCGAAGAAGCTGAAATTCACCGAAGTCGAGGGGCCGCAGCTGGTGCGGATCACCGGCGACGTCGACCTCGCCCAGGGCTACCCGCATTTCATCGTCGCCGCCGGCGCCTTCGATCCGACGAGCGGGCTGATCTATTCCGGCATCGAGGACAAGCTGTTTGCCGTGAGCTTCGTCACCAAGGCCGCCCGCAAGGACGACCCGACGATCCGGAAATTCGTCCAGATCTTCCAGAACTCCGAGGCCGTGAAGCAGCAGATCAAGACATCCTTCGCCGGCAGCGACAAGCTGTACCTGCTCGCGTGGCAGAATTGACAATGGTGAGCTTGGCCTTGGACAGCCTCGGGGCGACGGATTCGGCGAGGCCGAACCTGCTCGCGGCGGACGCGATCTCTGCCGTCCGGGACTCGGCGGCCCGGCGCGGCGCCGGCACCGTTCGGTTCGAGAACGTTTCGAAGACGTACCGCTCCGCGGGCGGCGAGGTCCGCGCGCTGGACGACGTCAGCCTCGACGTTCCGTCCGGGGCGATCTTCGGCATCATCGGCCGCTCGGGCGCCGGCAAGTCGACCCTGCTCCGAACCGTCAACCGGCTGGAGGAGCCGACCTCGGGCCGGGTGCTGGTCGACGGCGAGCCGATCGAGGCCCTGCGTACGGCTGGCCTCGTGGCCCTGCGCCGCCGCATCGGCATGATCTTCCAGCACTTCAACCTGCTGTCCGCCAAGACCGTCCGGCAGAACGTGGCCCTGCCGCTCAAGGTGGCCGGGATCAGGCCGGCGGAGATCGCGCGCCGGGTGGACGAGGTGCTGCGCCTCGTCGGCCTGGAGGGCAAGGCCGACACCTATCCGTCGCGCCTCTCGGGCGGGCAGAAGCAGCGGGTCGGCGTCGCCCGCGCCCTGGTCAGCGACCCCGAAATCCTGCTCTGCGACGAGGCGACCTCGGCGCTGGACCCGGAGACCACCCTGTCGATCCTCGGCCTGCTGAGGGACATCAACCGGCGGCTCGGCCTGACCATCATCCTCATCACGCACGAGATGAGCGTGATCCGTGAGGTCTGCACCGACGTCGTGGTGCTGGAAGCCGGGCGGGTCGCCGAATCCGGGCCGGTCTGGCGGGTGTTCGGCGCGCCCGAGCACCCGGCGACGCGGGCGCTGCTCGCGCCGCTTACCCGCGACGTGCCCGACGAGCTGGCGCAGCGGCTCCTGCCGCATCCCGTGCCGGGCGCGCAGGCCGTGCTGCGGATCACCTATTCCGGACGGTCCGCGCCCGACCTGTCGGCCCTCGTCGCGGCGACGGGCGGCACGGTCCGGCTCCTGCAGGCGGGCGTCGAGTGCATCCAGGGGCACGCCGTCGGCCGCATGCTCATCGCCGCCGAGGGCACGGAGGCGGAGGCCCGACTGAGGGCCATCGGGGAAACCGTGGAGGGGATCGGCTATGTCGCCGCAGATGATTGACCGCCTCTGGCAGGCGGCGTTCGACACGATCTTCATGGTGGGCGTGTCGGCAGGGATCGCGGTGCTGGCGGGCATCCCGCTCGCGCTGTTCCTCGTCACCTCCGGGCCTAACGGCATCTTTCCGGCCCCGCGGGCGAACCGCCTCGTCGGCGTTGTCGTCAACGGTTTTCGCGCCGTGCCCTTCATCGTGCTGCTGGTCGCGCTGATCCCGTTCACCCGGCTCGTCGTCGGGACCACGATCGGCGTCTGGGCCGCCATCGTTCCGCTGGCGGTGAGCGCGACGCCGTTCTTCGCGCGGATCGCCGAGGTCTCGCTGCGAGAGGTCGATCCGGGACTGGTCGAGGCGGCCCAATCCATCGGCTGCCGACGCCGCAACATCCTGCTCCACGTGCTGCTGCCCGAGGCCCTGCCGGGGATCGTCGGCGGCTTCACCATCACCATCGTCTCGATGATCGGCGCCTCGGCCGTAGCCGGCGCGGTCGGCGCGGGCGGGCTCGGCGACGTGGCGATCCGCTACGGCTACCAGCGCTTCGACACGACCGTGATGTCGGTGGTGATCGCGATCCTGATCGTCCTCGTCTGCCTCGTGCAGTTCACGGGCGACAGCGTGGTGCGGAGGCTTCGGGCGCGATGACAGGCGCCGCCAAGCAGATCCGGCTCAACGCGTTCAACATGAACTGCGTCGGCCACATCAACCACGGCCTGTGGACCCATCCGCGCGACCGCTCGGCCGAGTACAACACCCTGCGCTACTGGACGGACCAGGCGAAGCTTCTGGAGCGCGGCCTTTTCGACGGGATGTTCATCGCCGACATCCTCGGCGTCTACGACATCTACGGCGGCGGCATCGACGTGACGGCGCGGGAGGCCGTGCAGCTGCCGGTGAACGACCCGACGCTGATCGTTCCGGCCATGGCGGCGGTGACGGAGCACCTGGGCTTCGGCATCACGCTCAACGTCTTCGCCGAGGCGCCCTACACCTTCGCCCGGCGCCTCTCGACGCTGGACCACCTCACCGGCGGGCGGGTCGGCTGGAACGTCGTCACCGGCTACCTCGAGAGCGCCCACCGCGGCCGCGGCGAGGCGCTTCCGGCCCACGACCGGCGCTACGATTACGCCGACGAGTACCTGGAGGTGCTCTACAAGCTCTGGGAGGGAAGCTGGGACGACGCGGCGGTGCGCCGGGACCGCGAGGGCCGCGTGTTCAGCGATCCGGCGCTGATCCGGCCGGTTTCCCATCGCGGCGAGTTCCTGTCGGTCGACGGCTACCACCTATGCGAGCCCTCGCCGCAGCGGACGCCCGTCCTCTACCAGGCCGGCGCCTCCGGCCGCGGCCGCGCCTTCGCGGGACGGCACGCCGAGTGCGTCTTCATCTCGGCGCGGGACAAGGCCTCGGCCCGGGAGGCCGTCCGCGCGATCCGCGCCGAGGCCGCCGCCGCGGGCCGCGACCCGCAGGACGTGAAGGTGTTCATCGGCATCGCCGCCATCCCCGGCCGCACCCGTGCCGAAGCGGAGGACAAGCGCGCCGAGTACATGCGCTACGCCAGCGCCGAGGCCGGGCTCGCGCACTTCTCCGCCTCCACCGGCATCGATTTTTCCCGCTACGGCCTCGACGAGCCGATTTCCTACGCCCCCGGCAACGCCATCCAGTCGGCCACCGCGGCCGCGGCCAAGCGCGGGCTGACCAAGCGCGACCTGCTCTCGGAAATGGGCCTCGGCGGCCGCTACGCGGTGTTGACCGGCAACGCCGTGGCCATCGCCGACGAGCTGCAATCCTGGGTCGAGGAAGGCGAGGTGGACGGGTTCAACCTCAGCCGCATCGTCGTGCCGGAAAGCTTTTCGGACTTCATCGATGTCGTGATCCCGGAGCTTCAGGACCGCGGCCTGTACAAGACCGGCTACGCGCCGGGCTCGTTTCGGAACAAGCTGTTCGGCCAGGGCGACCGCCTGCCCGCCCGCCACGCAGCGCAGGCCTACCGCAGCGCCGCCGCCGTCACGGGCTGACGGCCGGCGCGACGGTTCAGATGCCGACGCGGCCGAGGCCCGGCAGCTTGAGGCCGGGGCGGCGGATGTCGAGGCCCGCGACGGCGCCGAGGAGGTTGACCTCGAAGCCCTCGACCCAGCCGAGCGTCAGCCCGAGATAGCCACCGAGGTTGATCCGGAACCCGGTTCCCGACGGCGTGAGGCCGACCCAGCGGCCGTCGTAGGGGAAGTCCTTGCCGATCGCCGTCGCCGGCAGGCTGGCGCGCATCTCTGGTACGGCGCTCATCACCGCGGCCACGAAGGTGTTCGAGTTCGGCCCGGGCCAGAGGTGGTAGTCGCCGAGCTTGGCATAGCGGTAGGTGGCGATGGTCTCGCGGATGCGCGGCAGCATCTGCTCCGCATCGACCCCGTCGGCGGCGAAGACCAGCTCCGGCACGCTGCCGAACCAGCGCCCGTCCGGTACGAAGCGATCGACCCAGATCGGCATGCCCCAGGCGGTGTAGTCGAACCGCCGGTAGGCGCGGTCGCCCGCGCCCTTCACGACGATCCAGCTGTGGCTCGCGATGATGCCGCGCCAGCTCACCGTCCGCGCCGAGAACACCCGCACCACGGCCGCGGGGTTCTGCGCCGCCGGCGGCAGGAGGCCGGCGCTCGACCGGTCGGCGGTGCGCCAGTCGGCGACGTCGTTGCGCAGGTAGTAGAGGGCCGCCGACACCGCGATCGGGGCGAGGAATACGAGCACGAAGACGAGGAGGGCGATGCGGAGCACGCGGGTCGGGTCCGGGGCAGGGCGGGACGTTCGGATCTAGGGACGGCGCCGGGCGGTTGGCAGAGCGGTGCGGCGTCATCGCGCCTCGGTTGGTCGGCCGGACGGCATCACCCCACCGGCCTGGAATCCTCGCATGTGGTACCTTTACGGCGTCGTCCTGCTCGCCGGGATCGCCAACGCCATCCAGCCCGGACAGAACGCGGCCTTGGCCAAGGGCTTCTCGCAGCCGATCACCGCCGGCCTCGTCGTCGGGATCACCACGGCCACCACCGTGCTCGTCGTCGGCCTCGTCACCGGCCGTCTGTCCTGGCCGTCCTCCGGGGGGATGGCGTCGATCCCGTGGTGGGGCTGGTTCGGCGGCGTCTTCGGCGGCGGCATCGTGATCACGCAGCTGCTGATCGCCCGCGAGATCGGCGCCGGCGCCTTCCTCGGCCTGCTGGTGACGGCGGGCGTCGTCACCTCGGTGCTGCTGGATCACTTCGGCTGGGTCGGCTTCGCGGTGCATCCGGCGACGCCCTGGCGCATTCTCGGCGGCATCTTGATGGTCGGCGGCGTCGCCCTGGTCGCCCTGTTCTGAGGAATCGCCGGCGCGATCGGGTCAGCCCGCCTCGTCGGGTCGCGCGCCTCTAGCGAACGCCGCGCGGAACCCCGGCCTAGCCAGGGCGGCGAGGACGTCGCGCAGCGCATCGGTCCGCTCGCGGCCGAAGGCCGCCTCGAAGCGCGTTTGCGCGGCCTGCCAGAGCGGGATCGACTGTTCTAGCTTCGCGGCGCCGAGATCGGTGAGCGCCACGCGGCGGACGCGGCGGTCGGCCTCGTCGGGGACGAGGCGGAGATACCCGTCGCGAGCCAGCGGCTTCAGCGTATGGCCAAGGCCGGACAGGTCCATCACCATGGTCTCGGCGAGCTGTCCCATGGTCGGGGTGCCCAGCGCGCGGACCGTCACGAGCAGGCTGTGCTGCGTCGTGCGCAGGCCGCACGGCGCCAGCACCTCGTCGTAGAGCTGCCCGATGTTGCGCGTCGCCTTACGCAGGGCGGCGTTGCTGCACCGGCTCCGATGGGTGCCGGAGGCGACCTCCACATCGGTGCGGGCTCGCGCGCCCTTCGCCATCGTTCGCCTCGTGTCGGCCGGCTTGCCGAAGATGCCCAGATACCATGACCGAAGATGCAGGCATATGCCTGCGTTTAACTGCGCTCCGACCGGGCCGCTGGGTCGGGCCGCGGTAACCGGCTCCGGATGCGGACGCCTCCGGAGCCTGGGATGGCTCAGCGCGGGCGGCGACCGGCGCCGCCGCCGAAGCGCCGGCCGACATAGGCGATGAGCTTCGGCACGATGAAGGCCGTGAGGAGCTTGCGGATCATGGGGGCTGTCCTGTTCGGTGGGTGTCAGCGCGAGGGACGCAGCAGCCAGCCGGCGGCGAAGGCCACGGCGGCGAAGGCGATGAGGGTGGTGGCGCGGTTCTCGTCGGCGTAGCCGAGGGCCTGCCGGCCGTAGGTCTCGCCACGGCGACGCGCGTCGCGGGCGTAGCGGCTGCCGTCGTCGACGAGCGATTCGCCGCGGCGCCGGGCCTCGTGGGCGAGGTGCGTGCCGTCGTCGATCAGGTCCTCGGCCCGGTCTCGGGCGCGACCGTAGGCGTACTGCGCCCCGCCGGCCACTTGGTCGACGGCGCCGCGGACTTGACGGCCGGCGTCGCCGGTGAGGCCGCCGAGGGTGGTCTGGGCGCGGCCCTTGAGGTGGCGCTTGGCGCCACGGAATTCATCGCGGTTCATGGTCGGGCTCCGTCGGTGGGGGGTGAAAAGG
>NZ_VRUW01000051.1:0-33605 GCF_008039475.1 Methylobacterium sp. WL12
GGCCTTCGCCGCGGAGGGGCGCTTTCGGCCCTTCGCCATCTGGGCCGAGGCGCGCTGCACGAAGTCGCGGAAGATCGAGGCCGGGACGTCGCCGCCGCCGACGCGGTTCATCGACGAGTTGTCGTCGTTGCCGACCCAGACGCCGACGACCATGTCCGGCGTCATGCCGATGAACCAGGCGTCGCGATAGTCCTGCGTCGTCCCGGTCTTGCCGCCGACCGGCTGGCCGGACACGCGCGCGCCCTTGCCGGTGCCGCCGTCGACCACCGCCTGCAGCGAATCGAGCATCATCGTGCGGCTGTCGCCCGGCAGGCCGGCCGCGGGCTTGGCGTCCGGGTGGACGTAGAGCGGGGCCGCCGCGCCGCCGCGGATCGCGTGGATGTCGAAGCTCTCCACCGGCGTGCGGTTGGCGAGCACCCCGGCATAGGCGCGCGTCATCTCCAGCAGCGTCACCTCGGCCGAGCCGAGGGAGAGGCTCGGCACGTTCGGCAGCTCGGACTGGACGCCGAGCCCTTTGGCCGTCGCGATCACCGCCGGGATGCCGAGCTCGTCGCCGAGCTGGGCCGCCACCGTGTTGATCGACAGGGCGAAGGCGGTCCGCAGCGGCACCGCGCCGCGGAAGCGGTTGTTCGAATTCTGCGGCTCCCAGTCGCCGATCTGCACCGGGCGGTCCACCAGCACGGTCTCCGGCGTCAGGCCGTTCTCGTAGGCCGTGAGGTAGACGAACAGCTTGAACAGCGAGCCGGCCTGCCGCTTGGCCTGGGTCGCGCGGTTGAACTGGCTGTCCTCGTAGTCGCGCCCGCCCACCATCGCGAGGATCGCGCCGTCCTTGGACATCGCGACGAGGGCGCCCTGGCCGATCTTCTTCTTGCCGCCCTCGGCGTCGAGGCGCCGGGCGACGACGCCTTCGGCGAGGCTTTGGAGGTCGAGGTTCAGGGTCGAGCGCACGGTGAGGTCGCCGGGCGCGTCGGTGAGCTTCTTGGCGTCGGCCGCCAAGAGGTCGAGGAAATAGTTGCTGCCCGGCGGCGTCTCGGGGGGCGTGCGCAGGGTCACGGTCTTGGCGCGCGCCGCGTCGGCCGCTTCCGCGGTGATCGCGCCGGTCTCGACCATGGTCTGCAGCACCACGTCGGCGCGCTCCTTGGCGCCGCCGAAGTTGCGCGTCGGGGCGAGCTGCGAGGGCGCCCGCACCAAACCGGCGAGCATCGCCGATTCCGGCAGGGTCAGGGCCTTGGCGCCCTTGCCGAAGTAGCGCCGCGCCGCAGCGTCGATCCCGTAGGCGCCGGCGCCGAAATACGCGGTGTTGAGGTAGCCGAGCAGGATGTCGTCCTTGCTCATTTCAGATTCGACCCGCAGCGCCAGGAACGCCTCCTGGACCTTACGGCGCAGGGACTTCTCCTGGTTGAGCGAGGTGAGGCGGACATATTGCTGGGTGATCGTCGACCCGCCCTCGCGCACGCCGCCGCCGACGGCGTTGCGCCACGCCGCGCGCATCAGCCCGCGCAGGTCGATGCCCCAGTGGCTGTAAAAGCGCCGGTCCTCGATCGCGACGATCGCCTGGGCGAGGTGGGGCGGCAGGTCGGCCTTGGTGATCGGCTGCCCGCGGAACGCGCCGCGCGTGGCGAAGACCCGGCCGTCGTCGGCCTCGACGGTGAGCGCCCGCTGGCCCTGGTCGATCACCACGCCGCCGAGCGGCGGCAGAGTCAGGAAGGCGAACAGGACGTAGGCGGCCAGCGCCGCCAGCGGCAGGGCGACGACGAGCGCGGCCGCAATGAGGATGGGGCGCAGCGGCCTTCGACGAAACGCCAGAAGTGACCGGGCGGGCAGCGCCGCCTCCGCACTCTCGACCGGAGCGCCCGGATCGGCTGCCGCCGCCGCCCGGCGCCGCGCTGCGAGGCCGCCGACGAGCGAGCCGGTGGCGCGCGCCGCATCCCGACCCGTGCGGCCGGCACCCCGCGCCGCTCCCGCGGCGAGGATGCCGAGCTGGCGCGCCAGGACCTTGGCGGCGGCGGCCGCTTCCCGCGCCGCGGCGCCCGTGTCGGGCGGGGCAGCGTCGGGGGGGCGTCGATCCGGGTCGGGTGAGCTCATCGCGTTCCTGAACGGGTACAGATCTGTACCGGTGCACATGCGGAGCGACCGCCCCCGGGTTGCGCCGTTCTAGAACGATCGGGCCGGGCGAAGCTATGCCGTTCGCCGCCCGGCGGAATTGGCGATGGATCAGACCCCGTGGCGGAAGGGCATCGGCGAGCCGGCCGCCTCGTGGCGGTCGCGCAGGCGGACGCCGAGGATCACCAGCAGCACGCCGAAGGCGACCGCGTAGGCACCGAGCCACCACGTGAGCACCAGGGCCGACATGCCCGGCTCGACCAGCAGCACCCCACCGAACAGGATCGAGACCAGGCCGCCGAGGCCGAGCCACCAGCGGCCGAAATGCAGGTGGAGGCGGAAGGCCGCCGCGATCATCAGGGCGCCCGTCACGATCGCCCAGATCGCCACCAGCAGCACGAAGGCCCACACGGCGGCGCCGGGCACGAAGAAGGCCGCCACGCCGACGAGGATGTCGAGCAGACCTTCGATCAGCAGGAAGCCCCAGCGCTCGTGCGCCTGCGCCGCCCGCACGGACGCGATGATTGCGAAGATGCCGTCGGCGACCATGTAGGCCGTGAAGAACCACACCAGCGAGAGCACGAAGGCTGCCGGCGCCACGAAGGCGAGCACGCCGAACAGGATCGCGACCACGCCGCGCAGGGCGACGAGCCACCAGTTGCGCGCGAGCGTCCGGCTCATGGCATCGAGGCGCGCGATGCCGACGAGCGGAACGCCGGCCGGGTTGGTTCGGGTGAAGAGGGCCATCGTGTCGGCTCGCTGAGAATTCGGAATGTCGGTCCGGCGCAGAACGCCGCACCGCAAACGCGCGTTCCCACCGCGACGTCGGCACCGACGCGGTGGGCGCGCGCGAGGTCCGGAACTTTGCGGCCGCGCCGGCTTTTGAGTCCGCGAGGCGGGTGTTCGATCGCTCCGGCCACTCACGGGTGGCGGGACGCGCGTGGGCGGTTATCTTATCCGATGCTAGACGAACAGCGCCAGGCGACGGCCCTGGATCAGCCGACGCGCCCGCTCGAAGACCGCGCCGTGCCCGAGCGCCGCGACATCATCGACCTCAAGCCGCCGGAGGACGACGCCCCGGTCGACGACGAGGCGCAGGACAAAGCGAAGGCCGGCTCCGAACAGGAGGACGATTCGGACGACGAGGACGAAGAAAACCGCCCGGGCATCCTCAAGCGTCATCCGTGGTGGTTCGTCCTCGGCGGCATCGCGATCGTGCTGCTCGGGGTGGCCGGGTTCTTCTACTGGCAGATCTACTTGCATCCTTACGAATCCACCGACGACGCGTTCGTCGACGCGCGCCAATTCTCGGTCGCCCCGAAGGTGTCAGGCTACGTCGTCGCCGTCGCGGTGACCGACAACCAGCACGTCGAGACCGGGGCGACGCTGTTCCAGATCGACCGGCGCGACTACCAGGTCGCCCTGGAGCAGGCGCAGGCGCAGATCGCGTCGGCGAAGGCCTCGATCCAGAACGTCGACGCGCAGGTGGAAGCGCAGAAGGCGCAGGTCGAGGTCGCCAAGGCGCAGGTGACGCAGAACCAGGCGGCGCTCGACTTCGCGAAGGCGGACGCGGCCCGCTACAAGGATCTCGCGAGCCGCGGCGCCGGCACCGTCCAGCAATCGCAATCCTCGACCTCGACCCTCGAGCAGCGGCAGGCGTCTCTCACGAGTGCGAATGCCAGCGTCACGCAGGCGCAGAAGCAGATCGGCTCGCTTCAAGCGCAGCGGGCGTCGGCCGAGGCGAGCCTCGCCAACGCCGAGGCGCAGGCGGCGCAGGCCGTGCTCAACCTCGGCTACACGACGGTGACGGCGGCACAGCCGGGCCGTGTCGTCCAGCTCACCGGCGCGGTCGGGCAATACGCCCAAGCCGGCCAGTCGCTGGCGATGTTCGTGCCCGACGAGAAGTGGGTCGTCGCCAACTACAAGGAGACGCAGATCACCGACATGCGCCCCGGCCAGTCAGTGCGGATCGAGATCGACGCGTATCCGGACCGCAGGATCAGCGGCAAGGTCGCCTCGGTGCAGCCGGGCTCCGGCACCGCCTTCAGCCTCCTGCCGGCGCAGAACGCCACCGGCAACTACGTGAAGGTGGTGCAGCGCGTGCCGGTGAAGATCGTCGTCGACGAGTGGCCACAAGACGTGTCGATCGGCCCGGGCATGTCGATCGTGCCGACGGTGCGGGTGCGATGAGCGCCGACGCCGCCGCGGCGAACGGCGGTTCGCGCAAGGCGGGCGGTAAATCCGGTGGCGCCGCGAAGGCGAAGTCCGGCGGATTGCCGCGCACCGCGGGCGGCCACAGCCCCTGGTCGGTGGCGCTGGTCGTGGCGCTGGCCACCTTCATGGAGGTGCTCGACACCACCATCGCCAACGTCGCGCTCCGCTACATCTCCGGCGGCCTCGCGGTCGGGCCGGACGAGGCGGCGTGGGTGGTCACGAGCTACCTGGTCGCCAACGCGATCGCGCTCACCGCATCGAGCTTCCTGGCCAAGCGCTACGGCCGCAAGGCGTTCTTCATCGCCAGCGTCGCGCTGTTCACCGTCGCCTCCCTAGCCTGCGGCTTCGCCTGGGACCTGAACTCGCTCCTGCTCTTCCGCGTCATCCAGGGGCTCGGCGGCGGCGGGATGGCGCCGCTGGCGCAATCGATCCTGGCCGACTCGTTTCCCCCGGCGAAGCGCGGACAGGCGTTCGCGCTCTACGGGCTCGCCATCGTCGTCGCGCCGGTGGTGGGGCCGACGCTCGGCGGCTGGCTGTCCGACAACGTCTCCTGGCACTGGTGCTTCCTGATCAACGGACCCGTCGGCGTGATCGCGCTGGCGCTGATGTGGTGGCTGCTGGAGGATTCCGAATCCGCGGTGAAGGAGCGCAAGGCCCTTCGCAAGAAGGGCGTGCGCTTCGATCTCGTCGGCTTCCTCCTGGTTGCGACCTTCCTCGGTTCGCTGGAGGTCTGCCTCGACGAGGGCCAGCGCAAGGATTGGTTCGGCTCGCCGCTGATCCAGGTCTTCGCCGTCCTCGCCGTGATCTCGTTCGTCGCGATGATCCCGTGGCTCCTGACGGCGAAGAACCCGGCCGTGGACCTGCGGCTCTTGGGCAAGCGCCAGTTCGGCTCGTGCTTCCTCGTCATGCTCGCCACCGGCGCGATCCTGATCGCGACGACGCAGTTCATCCCGCAGATCACGCAGGATTATTACGGCTACACCGCCACGATCTCGGGCCTCGTGCTGGCGCCCGGCGGCCTCGTCACCGTGGCGATGATGCTGGTGATCGGGCAGGTCTCCGGCTACTTCCAACCGAAATGGCTGATCGCCACCGGCGCGGCCATCGTCGCGCTGGCGATGTACGACCTGACGCGGATCTACGGCGACTCGACGTTCTGGTTCTTCGCCTGGTCGCGGATCTACATCGGCATCGGCCTGCCGATGATCTTCATCTCGATCACCGCGGCGTCCTACGAAGGCATCGACAAGTCGCAGACCGACCAGGCTTCGGCCTTGATCAACGTCGCCCGCAACGTCGGCGGGTCGATGGGCGTGTCGCTGGCGCAGAACATCCTCGCCTACCGCAGCCAGTTTCATCAGAGCCGGCTGTCGGAGAGCGTCACGACCACGAGCCCGGCCTACCAGGAGACCATGCGGCAGGTGACGCAGTACTTCACGGTCCACGGCACCCCCGGCGTCGACGCGCAGGGACAGGCCACCGCCTGGATCGGGCAGCAACTCGCGACGCAGACCGCCTTCTTCGCCTACATCGACGTGTTCTGGGCGCTCTGCCTCGTCTCGGCCTCGGCCGTCCCGCTGGCGATGATCCTGAAGCGGGTCGAGCGCGGCGGCGAGGCGCCCGCCGGACACTGAGCCGCGTCGGCCACGATCGCCCGGTTCGACACCCTCCGGGACATGCCCTACCGGTTGCACCAACGAGCAGAAGCCTCGACCGGAAGTGTCGAGCTGGAGGAGCCCGAGCGTGCCGCGTTCATCGAAACTGACGTCCGCAGCCCTGGCGCTCCTGGCGCTCGCCCTGCCTGCGCGGGCGGCCGAACCTTCGGGCGAGTGGCCGATGTTCGGGCACGATCACACCAACCGGAATTTCTCCGCGCTGTCATCGATCGACCGGTCGAACGTCGCACGGCTCCGCCCGGCCTGGATGTTCCAGACCGGCATCACCGGCTACTTCCAGGCTCAGCCGGTGATGGTCGACGGCACGCTCTACCTCTCGACCACGCAGAACAACGTCGCCGCGCTCGATGCCAAGTCCGGCCGGGTGCTGTGGACCTACACGCACAAGGCGCGCACCGAGAAGATCTTCGGGCCGCCCTCGAACCGCGGCGTCGCGGTTTCCGGTGGCCTCGTGTTCCAGGCGACGATGGACGGGCGGGTGATCGCGCTCGACGCCAAGACCGGCAAGGTCGTGTGGGACCACGAGGCGGTGCGGCCGGAGGAGGGCGAGTCCGAGACCGCCTCGGGCCTCGCGCAGCAGCTCGGCGGCAAGCCGGTGCAGGGTTCGAGCCGGCTCGGCTTCAAGATGCCGCCGCTGGTGGCCGACGGGCTCGTCATCGTCGGCGTCAGCGGCGCCGGCTACGGGCTCCACGTCGAGGACGAGAAGGGCGGCCTCGACGGCGGCTCCGTGGTGGGCATCGAGGGCGGCTACGGCCGCCGCGGGTGGCTCGCCGCCTACGATGCCAAGACCGGCGCGGAGCGCTGGCGCTGGTACGTCACCAAGGCCGACGGCTGGGAGGGCGACTTCGTCGAGACCACCGCCGACGGCGTCCCGCTCCATCGCGACGTCGCCGCCGAGAAGGCCGCGGCGCCGGCCAACCGCGAGGCCTGGCGGGTCGGCGGCGGCTCGCTCTGGATGACCCCGGCCTTCGACCCGGAACTCGGCCTGATCTACCTCGGCACCGGCAACCCGGCGCCGCAGAACTTCGGCCTCTCGCGGCCGGGCGACAACCTCTACACGATGAGCCTCGTGGCGCTCGACGTGAAGACAGGAAGCCTGCGCTGGTACTACCAGCAGGTGCCGCACGACGAGTGGGGCTACGACGTGGCGAGCCCGCCCTTCCTGCTCGACCTGCCGGGCAAGGACGGCGCCGTGAAGGCGGTCGCCTCCGCGAGCAAGACCGGCTGGATCTACGTCCACGACCGCGCCACCGGCCGGCTGATCGAGCGCTCCGCGCCCCTCATCGCGCAGAAGAACCTGTTCGCGCCCCCGACCGCGGAGGGCACCGTCGTGGCGCCGGGGCCGCTCGGCGCCGTCTCATGGCCGCCCACCGCCTACGATGCGGGAAGCGGCCTCGCCTACGCCCAGGTCCGGCACGGGGCGACGACCTACACCGTCAAGACCGTGCCCGGCGGCCCCGGCCGGCCGGAGATCCGCTACACCGAGACCGGCGAGGCGAAGGGCGAACCGAGCTTCAGCACGCTCACGGCCGTCGACCTCGCCAAGGGCGGCGGCATCGCGTGGTCGGTGAAGTCTGCGAGCCGGCTCGCGGGCGGCACGCTGGCGACGGCCGGCGGGCTCGTCTTCTCCGGCGAGGAGGACGGGCATCTCGATGCGCACGATGTCGGTACCGGCGCGATCCTGTGGCGCTTCCAGTGCGGGGCCGGCATCAGCGGCCCGGCGATCACCTACAGCCTCGATGGGAAGCAGTACGTCGCCGTCGCCGCCGGCGGCTCGTCCTACACCAAGGCCTCCGGCTTCGGCACCGGCGATGCGCTGGTGGTGTTCGCGCTGCCCGATTAGGAGCTCAGCCCTTCGGCCGCGCCTGCAGGATCGCCGCGCGGACGAACGGACGCTTGAGCGCGATGCCGACGTCCTCGCGCTCCATGAAGACCCGCGCGCCCTGGTGGTTGCGCACCGCCTTCATCAGGTTCAGCCGGTAGCCCTGCCGGAACACGAAGATCGGCGGCAGCGGGTCGGCGAGGTAGGCGGCGACGGCTGCGTCGACCTCGTCCTCGGCGATGTGACGTGAGCTGCAGAGGTCGCCGACGGTCTGGAAATCGATCATGCCCGCAACATAGGACGTCGGGCGCCCCCTGTCGCCGCCTGCATCGCGCGAGCGTTTTGTCCCGATCGGGCCTGTGTCAGGCTCAAGCGACGCCGCGGCTTCCGATTCGCAGCGGGAGCTCGACCCGATGCCGGCCCACGACACCGCGAACGGCGCGCCGGCCCCATCGCCGACGCAGCAGCCCTCCGACCGCGGACCGCCGGTGATCCGCACGATCGCGATGCCGTCGGATACGAACCCGGCCGGGGACATCTTCGGCGGCTGGCTGATGGCGCAGATGGACCTCGCCGCCGGCAACGTCGCCGCCCGCCGGTCGCGCGGGCGCTGCGCCACGATCTCGGTCGAGGCGATGACCTTCCACCATCCGGTCTTCGTCGGCGACGAGGTCAGCCTCTACGCCTGGATCCTCGGGGTCGGCCGCACGTCGATCCGCATCCAGGTCGAGGTCTGGCGCCGCGAGCGCGAGAGCGAGGCAACGATGCGGGTGACGCAGGCGCTGTTCACCTTCGTCGCGATCGATTCCGAGCGGAAGCCGAGGCCGGTGCCGCCGGAGCCGGGCGTGGCCTGAGGCCCGGTCAGGCGGCCGGGCGGTAGGCGGTGCGCAGGCGCAGGCCGAACACCGCCATCATGAACATGCAGCAGGTGGCGTTGTTGCCGTTGTACAGCACGGTCTCGAAGGACGCCGAGACGAGGCCGAGGAACCACAGGCGGACGAACAGCAGCGTCGTCGGGTCGAGGTCGCGCCCGCCCGCCGTCGCCTGCAGGTCGCGCAGCGGCATCAGCATGAAGGCGACGAGCGTGAAGGCGAGGCCGGGGAACCCCATCGTCAGCGCGGTGTCGAGGTAGGCGTTGTGCGCGTGGTTGGCGGTGTTGACCCAGGTCAGCTGCTCCGACCCGGCGTACATCGTCCGCTCCGTCATCCAGAACGCGCCGTAGCCCCAGCCTCGGAACGGCCGGATGAAGATGTTGTCGATCGCGAATTCCCAGATCTCGTTGCGCCCGGTGAAGGTCGCGTCGGTCATCAACGCACCGAGCTTCTCCTGGATCGCCGGCACCACGACGGAGCCGATCGACACGACGGAGAAGGCGACGACGGGGCCGAGCAGCAGCGACGTCCGGGCGAGGTTTCCGCGAAACACCCGGCATAGGGCGGTGACGGCGAGGATCACCGGCGTCACCAGCAGGGCGGTCTTCGAGCCGGACGCCACCAGGAACCCGACCGCGAGCAGGACGATGGCCCAGCCGAGGAACCGGCTCGCGGTCGCCCGCACGTAGAGGCCGCAGATGATCAGGATCACCATCGCCGCCCCCGCCTCGTTCTTGTGCGGGAAGATGCCCCGCCACAGCCCGGGATGGCTCGGATCGGAGTTCAGGTCGAAGGACGAGTGAATCGCGAGGTCGGGCACGAGCGCCACGGCGAGGTAGGACGCGACGAGGATGACGAGGGCGCTGCCGGCGAGCGTCATCGCGAACTGGCGCGGGGAGCGCGCGACGATCAGCACGCCGGCCGACAGCATCAGGGCGATCGCCATGAGCACGGCGCGTCGGATCGACAGCGACGGCTCGATCGACAGCAGCACGGTGGTCCCGAGCCAGCCTGCGCAGAGCAGCAGCGGCCAGGTCGCCAGCGGTCGCAGCCGCGCCGGCCCGAGCCGCCAGAGGGCCGCCGCCATCGCCGCCCCCAGGCCGAGGAAGATCACCTGCGTGAGCCCGCTGCCGTCCTCGGAGGCCGCGAGCGTCGAGCGGTTGGCGAGATCGTGGAACCAGAGGTGGTTCCACAGCACGACCAGCACCGTCCCATTCAGGAGCACGCGCATCCAGTCCGGAAGGTCGCCCGCGGCTGGAACCGCGGAAGACTCGACCCGTCCGATCCGCGTTGCGATCCCTGGAGCAGAAGACAAGCGAGCATTCCGTCCGAGCGTTTCGTCGGTTGACCAAGCCAGCGTAGCCCGGAACCGGCCCGGCGGTCACCGAGAACCAGCCCGAACCACCGCGCGACTTCGCGATAACCTTGACGCGCGGTCGCCGCTCAGCGCCGCCCGATCGTCATGGACTGCCGGCTCGCCGCCTGGGTCTTGAGGAAGGCGGCCATCTCCGCGAGCTCCGGGGCCTTCGAGCGGAAGGTCACCGAGAGCGCGAGCAGCGTGTCGGCGTGGTCGAGGCCCGGATAGACGCGCTCCTGCACCGGCACGCGGGCGTCGCGCAGCTTCGCGGCGAGGCTCTGCGTGTTGCGTGGGCGCACGAGGGTGTCGTCGGCGCCGGTGGCGAGGAAGGCCGGCGGCGCGCTCGGCCCGACGAAGGCCACCGGCTGGGTCGCGCGCGGATCGGGCGCCTGGCCGAACACCTTGCGGGTGGTGTCCTGGTCGAAGGGCAGGAAATCGTAGGGGCCGGACAGGCCCGCGACCGCGCGGATCACCTTCGGGTCGACGCCGGCCGCCTTGAGGTAGCGCGTGTCGAGGCCGAGCATCAGGGCGTTGTAGGCGCCGGCCGAATGCCCGGCCAGCACGATCCGGCGCGGGTCGCCGCCATAGGCCGCGATGTTGTCGCGCACCCAGGCGATGGCCGCGGCGCCGTCCTCGAGGAAGCCGGGGAAGGGCGCCTCCGGGTAGAGCCGGTAGTCCGGCAGCACGGTGACGAAGCCCTGGGCGGCCAGCGCTTGGCCTACGAAGGCGTAATCCGCCTTCGAGCCGCTCTGCCAGGATCCGCCGTAGAAGAACACCAGCACCGGCGCGTTCTCGGGGGCGTTGACCGGGACGTAGACGTCGAGCCTCCGGCGCGGGCCCTCGCCGAAGGGCTCGTCGCGCAGCACCTGCCGTCCGCCGGCATCGCGCGGGCCGATCGCGTCGAACAGGGCGAGGGGGGAGCAGGCGGCGATGCCGATCGCCGCGAGCGCGAGGCATGCCAGGCTGGCGAGAGCCGTGAAGATTCGTGTCATTCGATGTCCGATTGGGCCGCGAACGCCAGATGGCGCGCGGCTCGGGGCGGATTCATGACCGGATCGCGCCGAACTTCGTTCGTGCGTCAGGTGCGCAGCACGATGCAGGCGCCGCCGACGCTGCGGATGCGGCCGCACAGGCCGTCGGCCGCCTGCCGGCTCTCGGCCGGGATGCGGATGCGGTAGAACGCGCGGGTGCCGCGGTTGCGCAGGCGCGTACCGATGATCATCGGGCGGACCTCGCCGATCACCTTGGCGTAGGTGGCGCGCGCGCGGGAGAAGGTCGCCAGCGCCAGGGACTTCGAGAAGTTGCCGGCGAGCTGGATGCCCCACGGGGCGGCCGGCCCCTCGTTGGCACCGATGGCGAAGCGATCGCCGCGCGACGGGATGCGCAGGCTCGCCGTGACCTGGAGGCAGGTCTGCGGCTCGGGCGCAGGATCGGCCTTCGCGGCCTCCCGCGCCTTGGTCTCCGCGGGCTTGGTTTCCGCAAGTTTGGCCGCGCCGCCCGTGGTCTCGCCGCCTTCCGGCGGCCCCATCTCGATCCGCGCGGCGCCCCCGCGCCAATCCTCGGGGGGAGCGCCGGTGATCGCGAGCACGTAGGCGCGGGTCTCGGTGGGCAGGCCGCCGCTGCCGGCGAGCCAGTTCGTCACCCGCCCCGGGCCGCCGTTGTAGGCGGCCGCCGCCAGGCCGAGGTTGCCGAATTGCCGCTTCAGGTCGGCGAGCAGGTGGGCGGCGTGCGGGATCGCCTGCTCGGGGTCGAACGGGTCGACGAGCCCGCGCTCGCGGGCCGTGCCGGGCATGAACTGGGCGACGCCTTGCGCGCCGACCGGGCTGACCACGCCGACGCGGAACGCGCTCTCGCGCCAGATCAGCCGCGTCAGGAACGGCACCGGCAGGTCTCGCGCCCGCGCCGCCCCCTCGATCAGCCGGCACAACGCCTGCTCGACGGTCTCGGTCGCCCCGTCGGAGGGGAGGGCGTGCGCGGGCGTGGCCAGGAGGAGGACGGCGAGTGCGGAAAGCGCCAGCGCCTTCCTTGTCCCATCTGTAGGTGAGGCGAGCGGGCTCACAAGCCTCGCACACCCAGTCGTCACACCCTCTCCGTCATCCCGTGTCTGCGCAGCAGAGCCCGGGATCCAGAGCCGCCGACAGCGCAGAACCGAGCACGACCTGCGGTTCTGGATCCTGGGCTCGCCTTCGGCGCCCCGGGATGACGGGGAGGGGACGATCGGGGACGATCGCACTCGGCTCCGATGAGACGGGGGAATGCGCGATTCTGCAGAGGGAGGCGGGACGGGGCGCGAACGCGTATCTTTCGGTGACGACGTGGACGCTCGAGCGGAAACCGTCATGCCTCGCGATCGAGCCCTTTGGCGGCGGTCGGCGTGCGACCGCCCCGTGTCACCCGCTCCGATCTAGCATCCCGCGACCGGCGATCAATCCACGCGGTCACACCCAGGCGGGGCGATCCGTGCCGAGGCGCCGCGCCGGGAGCGGCCAGGCCATCGGCGCGCCGTCGATCGCCAGGGGCGGCCGCAAGCGATGCGCCGGCCCCCACGCCGTCGCCTCGACGGCGGCGGAGAAATCGCCGTCGGATTCCGGTGCGAGTTCCCCTGCCGACGCCGTCGGCTCGGTGTCGAGGAGCAGCTGCGCCGTGCGGGCCAGGGACAACCGCGCGCCGCCCGCGACCCCGTCCTGCAGGCGCCGCGCGACGAGGCGGATCGCGGCCGCCGCGAGGAGGTAGCCGGTGGCGTGGTCGAGGGCCTGGACCGGGAGCGGCACCGGCCGGTCGGCCCCGCGCCAGGCCTGGCCGGCCTCGGCGATGCCGCAGCTCATCTGCACGAGGCTGTCGAAGCCGCGTCGGCCGGCCCAGGGGCCGGTCCAGCCGTAGGCGTCGAGGCGCACGTCGATCAGGCCGGGCGCCAGGGCGCGGCGCGCGACCGCGCCGTAGCCGAGGCGGTCGAGGGCTTCGGGCCGGTAGCCGTGCAGGAGGAGGTCGGCGCCGGCGAGCATCGCCTCGAACACCGCGCGGTCGGCGCCCCGGCGCAGGTCGAGCCGGGCGCATCGCTTGCCGAGCGTCACGTCCGGCTCGATGGCCGGCTCGTTCCAGTCCGGCGGGTCGACGCGCAGCACCTCGGCGCCGTAGCCGGCGAGGAATCGCGTGGCGACGGGGCCGGCGAGCACCCGCGTCAGGTCGAGCACCCGCAGGCCGGCGAGCGGCCGATCGGGCCTCGGCCTCCAGGCGGTGGAGGCGGGCGCCGCGGGATCGAAGCCGACGAGGGGTTCTTCGGCCACCGCCGCCCCCTGCGGATGCGCCGCCCAGGCTGCGATCGAGCGCATCTCCGCCGCGCAGCCGCCCTCCGCGACGATCGCCGCCTCCAGCGCCGCCTTGTCCCAGCCGGCGACGGCGAGCGCCATGCCGTCGCGGTCGGATTGCGCGCCGAGCACGCGCTCGGCCGCCGCGCGGTGGTGCGGAGCGTTGGTGTGGAGCCGGATCCAGCCATCGCGGGTGCAATAGTCGCCCGCCACCGGGTCCCACGGGGCCGGCAGCGCCCACCCGATCGGGCGGAGCGAGGTGCGGAACCACAGGGAGGCGAGGCGCCGATCGACGGTGACGCCGGGCGCGGTGCCGACGAGGTCGGCGATGGCCAGCCCCGCCGCGGCGATGGAGCCGGCCGCCAGATCGGTCACCGGAAAGGCCGAGGGCAGGGCGCCGGTCCCCGCGAAGGCGAGGGCCACCCGGTCCGAGGGGCCGCCCAACGCATCCTGGATCGTCGCCGCGAAACGCTCCGCCGACACGCCGCCCCCTCGTTCAACCCGAGTTCGGTTCGCACGCGTGGTTCGCCGTCGGGCCGCCGCCGCGCTATACAGACGGGACATGTCCCGGAACGAACGCGATTGATGCCCGAGCCGCTGCTCTCCGTCGAGGATCTCTCGGTGGCCTTCCGCTCGCGCGAGGGCGAGAGCCGGGCCGTCGACGGCGTGTCCTTCACGATCCTGCCGGGCGAGACCGTGGCGCTCGTCGGTGAATCCGGCTCGGGCAAGTCGGTGACCGCGCTCTCGATCCTGCGGCTGCTGGACGGGGCCGCCCACCATCCGGGCGGGCGGATCGTATTCAAGGGCCGCGACCTGCTGGCGCTGCCCGAGCGCGAAATGCGCAAGGTGCGCGGCGCCGACATCACCATGGTGTTCCAGGAGCCGATGACCTCCCTGAACCCGCTCCACAGCATCGAGCGGCAGATCGGCGAGGTGCTGGGGCTCCACCGCGGCCTCTCGGGCAAGGCCGCGCGCGCGCGCATCCTCGAATTGCTGGAACTCGTGGGCCTGCGCGACGCGGCGCGGCGCATGGGCGCCTACCCGCACGAGCTTTCCGGCGGCCAGCGCCAGCGGGTGATGATCGCGATGGCGCTCGCCTGCGAGCCGGACCTGCTCGTCGCCGACGAGCCGACCACCGCCCTCGACGTGACCGTGCAGGCGCAGATCCTCTCGCTGCTGGCCGACCTGCAGAAGCGGCTCGGCATGGCGATGCTGTTCATCACCCACGACCTCGGCATCGTCGAGCGCATCGCCGCGCGGGTCTGCGTGATGCTCAAAGGCCGGATCGTCGAGGCCGGGCCGGTCGCCGAAGTGTTCTCGAACCCGCAGCACGACTACACCCGCCGCCTCATCGCCTCCGAGCCGGAGGGGCGCGGCAACCCGGTGGCGGCGGACGCCGAGGCCCTGGTCGAGGCCGGCCCGCTGAAGGTCTGGTTTCCCCTGAAGGAAGGCTGGCTCCGGCGCAAAGCCGGCTACGTCAAGGCCGTCGACGGCGTCTCACTGCGGGTCCGCGCCGGCGAGACCGTGGGCGTGGTCGGCGAATCCGGCTCGGGCAAGACGACGCTCGGCCTCGCGCTGCTGCGGCTCACCGCGTGCGAGGGGCCGATCGTCTTCCTCGGCCAGGACATCGAGCGCTACGGCGTCGCGGCGATGCGGCCGCTGCGCAAGGACATGCAGGTGGTCTTCCAGGACCCCTACGGCTCGCTCTCGCCGCGGATGTCCGTGGCCGACATCGTCGCCGAGGGTTTGGTGGTGCAGGACGTGCCGAAGCGCGAGCACCGTGCCATCGTCGCGCGGGCGCTCACCGATGTCGGGCTCGATCCGGCGGCGATGGACCGCTACCCGCACGAGTTCTCCGGCGGCCAGCGCCAGCGCATCGCCATCGCCCGCGCGATGGTGTTGGAGCCGCGCTTCGTCGTGCTCGACGAGCCGACCTCGGCGCTGGACCGCTCGGTGCAGGCGCAGATCGTGACGCTGCTGCGCGACCTGCAGCGGGCGCGCGGCCTCGCCTACCTGTTCATCAGCCACGACCTGAAGGTGGTGCGCGCGCTCGCGAACTACGTCCTGGTCATGCAGAACGGCGTGGTGGTGGAGGAGGGCCCAGCCGAGGAGATCTTCTCCCGGCCCAGGACCGACTACACCCGCACCCTGTTCTCGGCGGCCTTCGCGCTGAAGAGCGACAGCGTCGCCGACGTCGAGCCGGTCTAGGGCGATGGCGCGGGCGCTGCTCATCGTGCTCGATTCCGTCGGAATCGGCGGTGCGCCGGATGCCGAGCGCTACGGCGATGCGGGCTCCGACACGGTCGGCCACATCGCCGAGGCCTGCGCCGCGGGGCGCGCCGACCGCGCCGGCCTGCGGAGCGGCCCGTTGCGCCTGCCGCATCTGGCCGGCCTCGGGCTCGGGCTCGCCTGCGAGGGCGCGTCGGGACGGATGCCGCCGGGGCTCGCGCCGCCAGCGGAAATCCTCGGCGCCTGGGGCCATGCGGTGGAGACCGCCGCCGGCAAGGACACGCCCTCGGGCCATTGGGAGATCGCCGGCCTCGCGATGCGCGAGCCGTGGGGGTACTTCCCCGACACGCGGCCGGCCTTCCCAGCGGCCTTGATCCGGGACCTGATCCGCCTCGGCGACCTGCCCGGCATCCTCGGCGACAGCCACGCCTCCGGCATCGCGATCATCGACGCGCTCGGCGCCGAGCACCTCCGGACCGGCAAGCCGATCTGCTACACCTCCGCAGACAGCGTCTTCCAGATCGCGGCCCATGAGGAGGCCTTCGGCCTCGAGCGCCTCTACGCGCTGTGCCGGACCGCGCGCCAGTTGTGCGACGCCTACCGCGTCGGCCGCGTGATCGCGCGACCGTTCACCGGCACGGGAGAAGCCGGCTTCCGCCGCACGAGCAACCGCCGAGACTTCTCCGTCGCCCCGCCCGGCGACACCCTGCTCGACCGGCTCGCGACTGCGGGCCGCGACGTGGTCAGCGTCGGCAAGATCGGCGACATCTTCGCGCATCGCGCCACCGGCCGCGAGGTCAAGCCCGGCGGTAACGGCGCCTGTCTCGACGCCGCGATCGACGCGCTCGGACGCCTTCGCGACGGCGGGTTCGTCTTCGCCAACCTCGTCGACTTCGACAGCGAGCACGGCCACCGTCGCGATGTGCCGGGCTACGCCGCCGAGCTCGAAGCGTTCGACGCCCGCATCCCCGATATCCGCGCGGCGCTGCGCCCGGGCGACCTCTGCCTCGTCACCGCCGACCACGGCAACGACCCGACCTGGCACGGCACCGAGCACACCCGTGAGCAGGTGCCGGTCCTGGCCTTCGGATCGGACATCGCGCCGCGGGCGCTGGGACGCCGGGCGTCGTTCGCCGACATCGGCGCCGCGGTCGCCCTCCATCTCGGCCTACCGCCGGTTGCCGGAACGCCTCTCCTGTGAGGACCTTCTCGATGCGCGACGACGACGAGCAGGTGAAGCGCCCGGTCCACCACGAGGTCGGCCAGCCGCTCGACACCCTGTCGGTGGACGAGATCGATCACCGGATCGCGCTGCTGAACGCCGAGATCCGGCGGCTCGAAGCCGCGCGGACGGCGAAGCAGGACGCGCTCGGCGCGGCGGACGCGTTCTTCAAGCGCTGACGCGCAAGCCGGCCGCGTCAGTAGCGGGTCGTCAGCGCGTTCAGCCAATCCGGCGCGGCGTCGACCAGCACCGCCTCGATCCGCTTGTCGGCGCCGAGCACGATGACGAGGCCGGTGACGACGAGGATCGCGCCCAACGCCGCCTTCATCCCCTTGCCGACCCGCATCAGCCGGTCGCGCCAGCCGACCAGCACGGATCGCGACAGGGCGCCGAGGACCAGGAGCGGCAGGGCCGCGCCGAGGCCGAACACCAGCATCGTCAGCCCGACCGTCCAGAGGTCGCGGCCCTGCGCGGCGAGGATCGAGGCGGCACCGAGCGTCGGGCCGACGCAGGGGCTCCAGACCGCGCCGAGCAGCAGCCCGACGCCGAACTGGCCCCAAAGGCCGGTGGTGGAGAAGCCGCCGAAGCGGGTCTCGGTCCAGTTCGCCACCGGGCCGGCGGCCACCGCGAGGCGCGTCTGCGCCATCGGGACCAGCAATACGAGTCCGACGAGGATCAACAGGATCGCGGCGACGCGGCGGAACACGTCGCCGTCGAGCCCGAGGCCGAAGCCGATCGTCGCGACGAACAGGCCGATCGCCACGAACGACAGCGCCAGCCCACCCGCCAGCGCCGCCGGGCCGAAGCGGTGCTCGGAGGCCGCCGCGCCGAGCACCAGCGGCAGCAGGGGCAGGACGCAGGGCGAGAGCGTCGAGAGCAGGCCGGCGAGGAGCGCGAGGCCGAGGCTGACGATCATCGAACCCCCGAGCCGATCAAAGCGTCTTCTCGACCAGCCCCTCGATCCATTCGGGCTGGGTCTCGCCGACCGAGCGCCCGGTCTCGACGCTGCCCTTGTAGGCGATCAGCGTGCTTTGGGTGCGGACGTCGAGCTTGCGAAGCAGGTCCTTCTGGCTGTCGAAGTCGATGTCGAAGATCTGCAGATCCTTGAAGCGCGGGTCGGTGCTGAGCTTGGCCAGGATCGGCTTCTGCGTCTTGCAGATCGGGCACCAGGGCGCGCTCACCTCGACGAGGATCGGCTTGCCGGCCTTTTGCGCGGCGTCGAACGCCTCCTGGGAGTAGGGCTTCATCTCGCCGGCCTGCGCCGTGGCGACGGTCAGAGCTTCGAGGGCCAAGGGCGCGAGGGCGAGGAGCGCCAGGAGCGTACGGCGGATCATGGCTGGTGTTTCCCGATGGCGAAGGCCTGGCCGTGGGCGGCCAAGCAGATCCGTGATGATCAGTTGCTGGCGGCGGGCACCGGGAAGGTGTGGTCGAACGTGCCGCCCTGGCTATCCGTGGCCGCCACCTTGACCGGCGCGGCGCCTTCGGGCCGCATCTCGAAGCCGATCACCGGGTTCGACGAGATCGAGATGTCGCCCTCCATCGTGAAGACGTTCCGCGCGCCCTGGCTGACGCTGATCCGGTCGAGGTAGCGCGCCGGCGTATACTCGCGCGAGACCTGGTTCATCTGCATGCCGGAGAAGTTCGGGTGGCGGATCATCAGCGTCGCCTGCACCACCTTGTCGGCGGCGGGGTCGGCGAACTTCATACGCATGTCGCCCATGCCCTTCAGCGCGTCCGCTTCGGTCATGCCCATGGGAGCCGAGCAGCCGCCGGACGCCTTGACGAAGATCTCCGACGCCACGAGGCGCCCGTCCCGGGTCTCGGCCACCGCGTGGACGTTGGAGTAGGTGTTCACCCGCACGCGCATCTTGAGCTGCGCCGGGTCGCCCGCGGGCCCGAAGTCGACGTGGGCGGCGAGCGGCGCCGGGTTGTCGTCGATGATCAGGTACAGGCCCTTCACCTGGTCCTTGTCGGCGACGGTGAGCGTCACCGGAACCAGGGCGGCGTCTTCGGCGCGCACCGGCATGTCGATCGCCACCAGCTTGCCCGCCTCGACTTTGCGGTCGCCGAACACCTGCTGCTGCAGCTCCTTCCAGCGGGCCGCGCGCTCGGCCTCGCCGTCGCCGGCGGCCGCGAGCGCCGCGCCAGACGACGCGAAGGCGGGCAGGAGGATCGCGGCGGCGAAGAGGGAGTCTCGGATCGGGCGGCGCATGGCGTTCTCCTCGGGGTCTTGTTCGTTGCAGCGGTGCTCTTGGTGACACCGTCCTATCCAATACGTCATAGGGCCGCGCGCGCGCTGCGTCTGTGATCGCGGTCACAATCGTGGGGTGCGGCTGGTCAAGTTATAGTGCGCAGCGGGTCGGCGCGGCGCGGATCGCCCGGTCGCGAGCGAGGCCGAGGCAGCGCTAGGGATGTCACGGCGCGGCTTCCCGCAGCGCCCGCTCGTCCGCGGCGAGCTGCAGCAGCTCCGCCGCGCCGACCGCCTCCATCGGCGCGCGGATGCGGATGGCCCGCGTCGCCTCGCCGGCCCGCATCACCAGCACGACGGTCTCGATGTCGGGGCAGCCGGGGTCTGCGCAGGCGATCTCGTTGACGGTGATCGCGTCGCCTTCGCCGAGGCTCAGCGCCACCGTGCAGGCGGCTTTCACGCGCTTGGCGAGCTGCACCTGCTCGGCGGAGCGGGCGCGCCACGCCTTCAGGCTGACGAAGGCCATGCTCTCGAATCCCCGGATCTTTTCCTGCGGTCGCGTGGCGGCGCGGGCGCCTTCCTTTTTGCGGCGCAGGCGATGAAACACTGTTGCATCACCCGTGTCCACCAAGCCTCAGCCGGCGACGGATCGTCTACCGGTAGACCGAACGCTGTCGGGCCGCGCCCATTTTCTGGTAAGCTCGCGCCTGCGCCGAAACAAACGCGACGTTCGCTCGTAAACGTCGCGCGCCCGTGTCCGGGGCTGCAGGTGAGGAGTACCCGGTGCGACCCTGGCGCGACGGACCCGCTGATCGACGCGGCTACCACCACGGCAACCTGAAAGAGGCGCTGATCGAGGCGGCGCGCAGGTTCATCGCCGAGCGCGGCATCGGCGGCTTCACCCTGGTCGACGCGGCGCGCCTCGTCGGCGTCACCCCGGCCGCGCTCTACCGGCATTTCCGTGGGCGCGAGGCGCTGCTCGAGGAACTCGCCGGCCGCGGCTTCGCCGAGCTCGCCGAACGGCTGGCGCGCGCGCTCACCGCCCGCGGCACCTCTTTGGAGCGATTCACGCGGATGGGCGAAGCCTACCTCGCCTTCGCCGAAGAGGAGCCCGGCTACTACGCGGCGATCTTCGAGACCCGCGGCGTCAACGTGCCGAACGAAGCCGGCCCGCGTCCGAGCCCGTTCGACCTGCTGGTGGAAGCGCTGCAATCGACCTTTCCGGACGGGTTCGGCGGGGTCGCCCCGCGCTTCATCGCGCTGGAGGTCTGGGCGCTGTCGCACGGGCTCGCGACCCTCGCCGCCGCCGGCCACCTGCCGAAGGGGCCGGGCATTCCCGACACCTACGAATTGCTGCGCGCCGGCGTCCTCGCCCTCGTCCACGGTGCCGCCGCCGGAAAGCCATCGGCCGGCGCCGGGCCCGCCCCTTGAAAGCGATCTGACGCACCCGCATGTTAACGCTGTTCACATGAACAGCGGAGCCTTACCGTGAGCACATCCTCTTCCTCTCCCTGGACGGGCGGCAAGGTCAGCCGTTGCGGTCCGTTCCCGCGCCGCTCGATCGAGATCGGCGCCATCGTCGTCAGCTTCATCTACTGGTGGCCCGTCGGCCTCGCCCTCGTGGCGTGGAAGGTCGCCGGCTATCCGGCGCTCGGGGAGCTGCGCGACTACGCCAAGCGCGGCGCCGCGGGCTGGGAGGGCGGCACCGCCAGGGCTTCGCGCTTCGCCCGTTCGTTCGACGCATCCAACCGCCGCGGCGCCACCGGCAACTGGGCCTTCGAGGAGTACCGCAAGGCCGAGCTCGACCGGCTCGACGCCCAGCGCCGCGCCCTGCAGGAGGAGAGCCGCGCCTTCGCCGAGTTCGTCGAGGAGCTGAAGCGGGCCAAGGACCGCGACCAGTTCGACGCCTTCATGGCCAAGCGCCGGGCCGACGGCGAGGGCAAGACCTTCAACGCCTGAGGCGTCGCCGGGTTGGTGGATCGAGGGCCTTCCGCGCGAGCGGGAGGCCCTTTTTCGTCGTCCTCGCGTTGCGCCGGCGCGCGCCCTTCGGCAAAGCGGAGGCGGGTGCGACGGGAGGACACGATGAGCCAGGCAACGGTCACGGTGGTCGAACACCCCCTCGTCCAGCACAAGCTCACGCTGCTGCGCGACAAGAACCGCTCGACGCAGGGCTTCCGCAACCTGCTCAACGAGATCGGGATGCTGCTCGCCTACGAGGTGACGCGCGACCTGCCGCTGGAACCGGTTACGATCGAGACGCCGATCCAGGTGATGGAGGGGCGGCAGATCCAGGGCAAGAAGCTGGTGCTCGCCCCGATCCTGCGGGCCGGCGTCGGCTTCCTCGACGGCATGCTGTCGCTGCTGCCCTCGGCCCGCGTCGCCCATGTCGGGCTTTATCGCGACCCGGAGACGCTGGAGGCGATCGAGTACTACTTCAAGGCGCCCTCGGACCTCGCCGACCGCACGGTGCTGGTGCTCGACCCGATGCTGGCGACCGCGAACTCCGCCATCGCCGCACTGACGCGCCTGAAGGCGCGCGGCGCGCAGGACCTGCGCTTCGTCTGCCTGCTCGCCGCCCCCGAGGGCGTCGCCCGGCTCCAGGCCGCCCATCCCGACGTGCCGATCTGGACGGCAGCGATCGACAGCCACCTCAACGACCACAGCTACATCGTGCCGGGCTTGGGCGACGCCGGCGACCGGATGTACGGCACGCGCTGAAGCCGGCGGGCTTGCCAACGGGGCGCATGGCGGCAACTAGGGGCGAGCCCCTTGGAGGAGACCGCCCGATGACGACGCTGCCCGAGACCATGCGCCAGGTCTGCTTCAACGGCTTCGGCGGCCCCGAGGTGATCGGCACCGAGACGGTGCCGCTGCCGAAGGCCGGTCCGGGTCAGGTGCTGATCGAGGTGGTGTCGGCCGGCGTCAACCGTCCCGACGTGATGCAGCGCGGCGGCAAGTATCCGCCGCCGAAGGGCGCCACCGCCGTGCCGGGCCTGGAAGTCGCCGGCCGCATCGCCGCCCTCGGCGAGGGCGTGTCCGGGCTGTCGCTCGGCGACGAGGTCTGCGCCTTGGTGATCAGCGGCGGCTACGCCGAGTTCGCCGTCGCCGAGGCCGGCCATTGCCTGCCGAAGCCCAAGGCGCTGTCGCTCGTCGATGCCGGCGGCATCCCGGAGACGTTCTTCACGGTCTATTCCAACGTCGTGCAGCGCGGCCGGCTCACATCCGGCGAGACCTTCCTGGTCCACGGCGGATCGAGCGGCATCGGCTCGACCGCGATCCAGATCGCCAAGCACATGGGCGCACGCGTGTTCGCCACCGCCGGCTCGGCCGAGAAGTGCGCCTTCTGCGAAAAGCTCGGTGCGGACGCAGCGATCAACTACCGCGAGGCGGACTTCGCCGAGGAGATCCAGCGCCTCACCGACGGCAAGGGCGTCGACGTGATCCTCGACATGATCGGCGCGAGCTACCTCGCCAAGAACCTCGCCTCGCTCGCGATCGAGGGGCGCCTCGTGCTCATCGCGCTGATGGGCGGCAACAAGGCCGAGACCCTCAACATCACGCCGATCATGATCAAGCGGCTGACCTTCACCGGCGCGACGCTTCGGCCGCGGCCGAGCGCCGAGAAGGCGGGCATCGCCGACGGTCTGCGCCGCGACGTGTGGCCGGAGCTCGATGCCGGCCGCATCCGCCCGGTGATCCACGCGACCTTCCCGTTCGAGGAGGCGCAGAAGGCCCACGAGCTGATGGAATCGAGCGCCCACCTCGGCAAGATCCTGCTCGTCACCGGCCGCTGAGGGCGGTCGGCGGCGGCCATCTCAGGAACCCCCGGCAAAGGCCCCGCGTTTGCCGGGTCGAGAACGCGTGCCGGCCTTCGGCGCGCGGCGGCGCCCTTACGGCGTTTCGGTGAGGTGTGAGAATGGTCGAGCAGGTTCCCAATCAGAACGCACGCCAGGGCGAGCGCGGCAAGTCGATGCTCTGGGTGCTGGTCGGCAGCCTCGTGCTGCTCGCCGTGGCCACGATCGGCCTGCTGACCTGGAACGGCGCCAACGCGCCGAAGGACTACGCCAGCCAGAGCCAGGACGCGTCGCGCAAGGAGGTCACCGGGTCGGTGACGGGCTCGAACAACGCGCCGTCCTCGAGCAACACGAGCGGCGTGCCGGCCGGCAACCCGACCTACCCGCAGCCGGCCCAGCCGAGCGCGAACGGCAACCAGCCGAAGTAGGCGCTGTGCGCAGCCCGGCCCGCGCTCAGCGGGTCGGGACCGGCGTTTCGCCGCGATAATCGTAGAAGCCGCGCTTGACCTTGCGGCCGAGCCAGCCGGCCTCGACGTACTTCACCAGGAGCGGGCAGGGCCGGTACTTCGAATCCGCCAGCCCCTCGTAGAGCACCTGCATCACGGAGAGGCAGGTATCGAGGCCGATGAAGTCGGCGAGCTGCAGCGGGCCCATCGGGTGGTTCGCGCCGAGGCGCATGGCGGTGTCGATCGACTCCACCGACCCCACGCCCTCGTAGAGCGTGTAGATCGCCTCGTTGATCATCGGCAGCAGGATGCGGTTGACGATGAAGGCCGGGAAGTCCTCCGACATCGTCGAGGTCTTGCCGAGCTTGGCGATGAAGGCCTTGGCCGACTCGTAGGTCGGGTCCTCCGTCGCGATGCCGCGGATCAGCTCGACGAGCTGCATCACCGGCACCGGGTTCATGAAGTGGATGCCGATGAAGCGCTCAGGCCGGTCGGTCGAGGCGGCGAGCCGCGTGATCGAGATCGACGAGGTGTTGGTCGCGATCAGCGCATCCGGGCGCAGCGACGGGCACAGGGTCGAGAAGATCTGGCGCTTGGTCGCCTCGTGCTCGGTGGCGGCCTCGATGACGAGGTCGCAGGGGCCGAGGTCGTCGTAGCTGCGCGCGGCGACGATGCGCTCGCGCACCTCGCGGCGGTGGCTCTCGTCGATCGTGCCCTTCGAGACCTGGCGGGCGAGGGTGCCGTCGATGTTGGCGAGCCCCGCGTTGAGCCGATCGGGATCGCGGTCGTTCAGCAGAACGTCGAGGCCGGCCGCAGCGCAGACGTGGGCGATGCCGCTTCCCATCTGCCCGGCACCGATGATGCCGACCCGCTTGATATCGATGCCCATCTGTCGATCCATGCCCCCGACGCCCACAACCGGAGCGGCTGCCGAGCTTTCCTGCGCTGCACGGTCCCCGATCCACCGCGAAAGCAGCACGGACTGCGCAGCAGATCTTTTAGCGCCTTCACCGGCCCCGGTGGAACCCGTCGCGCTACTTAAGACGCGACAGGTTCGACGGGACGCCCCGATCCGTCATCGCACGGATCGGGACAGAGAACTGAAGCCTCGCCTCAGTTGCCTTTTGCCTTGCCGATCTCGGCCTGCAACTCCGGCACGATCTGGAACAGGTCGCCGACGAGGCCGTAATCCGCCACCTGGAAGATCGGGGCGTCCTCGTCCTTGTTGATCGCGACGATGACCTTCGAGTCCTTCATGCCGGCCAGGTGCTGAATCGCGCCGGAGATGCCGACCGCGACGTAGAGGTCGGGCGCCACCACCTTGCCGGTCTGGCCGACCTGCCAGTCGTTCGGGGCGTAGCCGGCGTCGACGGCCGCGCGCGAGGCGCCGACGGCGGCGCCGAGCGTGTCGGCCAGCGGCTCGATCAGCTCCTTGAACTTGTCGGCCGAGCCGAGCGAGCGCCCGCCGGAGACGATGCTCTTGGCGGCGGCCAGCTCCGGCCGGTCGGACTTGGCGATCTCCTCGCTCTTGAAGGTCGAGCCGCCGGCGGCGGGCGCCGCCGCCGTGACCGCCTCGACCGGAGCCGCGGCGCCGCCCACACCGGTCGCCTTGAAGGCGGCGGTGCGGACGGTGATCACCTTCTTGCCGGCGCCGGCCTGGACCGTCTGGATCGCGTTGCCGGCGTAGATCGGGCGCTCGAACGTGTCGGGCGAGATCACCTTCATGATGTCGGAGATTTGCGCCACGTCGAGGAGGGCGGCCACGCGCGGCAGGATGTTCTTGCCGGTGGTGGTCGCCGAGCACACGATCGCGTCGTAGGGCTCGGCGATGGCGACGATCAGGGCGGCGACCGGCTCGGCTATGTCGTGGTCGTAGGCCGCGTCGTCGGCGAGCAGCACCTTGTCGACGCCGTCGAGCTTGGCGGCCGCGTCGGCGGCGCCCTTGCTGCCGGCGCCGACGACGAGGGCGTGGATGGGGGCGCCGAGTTCCTTGGCGGCGGTGAGCGCCTTCAGGGTGCCGTCCTTGATCTCGGACTGGCCGTGCTCGACGAGGAGGAGGGTGGTCATCGGTTCAAACCTCTGATCTCGGATGGGGCGCGCGCTCGACCGGGAGCGGGAGCGCGCGCAGTCGGGACTAGATGACGTTGGCCTCGGTCTTCAGCTTCTGCACGAGCTCGGCGGCCGAGCCGACCTTGACGCCGGCGGAGCGGCCCGGCGGCTCGGTGGTCTTGAGCACCTTGAGCTTCGGGGTGACGTCGATGCCCAGTGCGTCGGGCGACATCTCCTCCAGCGGCTTCTTCTTCGCCTTCATGATGTTGGGCAGCGAGGCGTAGCGCGGCTCGTTGAGGCGCAGGTCCGTCGTCACGATCGCCGGCAGCTTGAGCGACACCGTCTGCAGGCCGCCGTCGACCTCGCGAGTCACGTCGAGGCTGCCTTCGCCCGCCTCGATCTTGAAGGCGAAGGTGCCCTGCGGCCAGCCGAGCAAAGCCGCGAGCATCTGGCCGGTCTGGTTGGAATCGTCGTCGATCGCCTGCTTGCCGAGGATCACCAGCTCGGGGCTCTCCTTCTCGACGATCACCTTCAGGATCTTGGCCACCGCGAGGGGCTCGCAGACCGTATCGGTCTTCACCAGGATCGCACGGTCGGCACCCATGGCGAGCGCGGTGCGCAGCGTCTCCTGGGCCTGCTGCGGCCCGATCGACACGGCCACGATCTCGGTGACCTTGCCCTTCTCCTTCAGGCGAATCGCTTCCTCGACCGCGATCTCGTCGAAGGGGTTCATCGACATCTTCACGTTGGCGAGTTCGACCCCCGAGCCGTCGGCCTTGACGCGAATCTTGACGTTGTAATCGACGACCCGCTTGACGGGCACCAGAACCTTCATGGCGGTCTACTTCCTCCGCGTTCGGATTGTTTTGATCGGTGGAAACCGGAGCGCCGCGATCGGCCGCTCGCACAGGGCGCGGACCGTAACGGCCACATTTCCGCCTTGTCAACGCGGCGCGCGCCCGCGCTTTCGAAAAGCCGCGGCCGGCCGACGAAGGGCGTTCGCTTCTACGGTACGGAGATGGGCGCGTGCGGCCCGGCTCTTTGCAGCCGGTGCTTGCTACCGGTTCTTGCCCGGCACCCAGAGCACGTCGTCGACGCCGTCCGAGTTGGCGGCGCGGCTCGCCACGAACAGGAAGTCCGAAAGGCGGTTGAGGTACTTGAGCGCTTCCGCGGAGACGATCTCACCCTCGGTCGCCGCGAGCGCGACAGCAAGCCGCTCGGCGCGGCGGCTGACGGTGCGGGCGAGGTGGAGGGCGGCGGCCGCCGGGGAGCCGCCGGGCAGCACGAAGGACTTGAGCGGGGCGATGTTAGCGTTCAGCGCGTCGATGTCGGCTTCGAGCCGGGCGACCTGCGAGGCCACGATCCGCAGCGGCTCGTAGGCCGGGGGCGTGTCGCTCGGCGGCGTCGCGAGGTCGGCGCCGAGGTCGAACAGGTCGTTCTGGATCGCGCCGAGCATCGCGTCGAGGCGCGGCTCGGCGTGCTGGCGGGCGAGCCCGACGCAGGCGTTGGTCTCGTCGACGGTGCCGTAGGTCTCGACCCGCAGGTCCGCCTTCGAGCGGCGCTGCCCGTCGGCGAGCGCCGTGGTGCCCTTGTCACCGGTCCGTGTGTAGATGCGATTGAGGGTGACCACGGGTCCGCCGACGCTTTCAGATCAGAAGGTGTAGCCGAGCTTGCCGCCGAAGTTCGTCAGGCCGCGATTCTCGCCGCACAGGCCGGCGTTCGACATGTGCTCGACGGTCGCCATCACGCTCCAATGCTCGGTGATGCGGAAGCCCAGCGCCGCCGCCTCGCGGAACAGCGGCGAGCAGCCGAGCGAGTTGAAGCCGTAGGGGGCGAGCGCCTTCGGGCCGGTATAGCCGTTATGCGCGGCGCCGCCGAAGAAGCCGTCGATGAAGACGCGGCGGTCGAAGGTCTCGGGGAACAGGTCCACCGACCAGGTGGCGCCGAGGTAGGCATAGCTGGTCCGGCCGCCGGTGTTGTAGCTGCCGCCCACGGTCGCGCGCGGCACGAACGCCTGCCAGAACGGGTCGGCGCTCACCAGCGGCTTCGTGAATAGGATTTCGCCGTTGACGTTCTGCTTCTCGAAGCCGGGAAGCTTGCCCTCGGCGCTTCCGGGATCCTGCACCGAGCCACCGATCCGAACCTCGGAGACGATGCTGAGGGGCTGCACCGGCGGCGCGTAGGCCGCGGGCCGCGGCGCGTACCCGAGATCGGCCGCCGCGACGGGCGAGGCGATCGCGAGGGCCAGCGCGCCGGCGACGAGACGGTGGAAGGTGGGCTTCATGCGGGAACGGATCCGGATTGAACCCGGAATCCCTAGCATGCTTGGCTGCGCCCGGATCGCCGTTTCATCCGCGCCGGGGTGGAATGCCGACCGGTGCGGCCCGCCGGTCACAGTCGCGCGCCCTCAGGCGGAGCGCCACCAAGCCACGCCCATGATCACCAGGATCGCCACGAACTGCAGCAGCACGCGCAGCCGCATCAGGCGTTGCGACAGGTTCGCGTCGCCGCCACGCATCATGTTGGCGAGGCCGAGGAGGAGGATGACGGCCACCGCGAGGCAGGCGACGAGGACGAGGGTGTTGCCGGACATGGTGGGGGGATCTCGCAGAGCGTTCGGCGCCGCTTATAGAGGCTTCGCGGCGGCGGCGGCAGGGGCGAAGCGCCGCTGGCGCCAGGACGGGCTCCCCCGCTAGCACAGAGACGCCTCCAGAGCCGTCATTCCGGGCTCGCCTGCGGCGCCCCGGAATGACGGGCCGCGCAGGACGGTCGGCGGCGTGCCATCAGTTCCGGCGCAGCAGCCGCTCGAAGTAGTCGAGTTCTTCCTGCGGACGCGTCGGGTCGCCGAGCTTGCGCCGCAACTCCTCCATGATCCGGCGCGCCCGCTGGACCGCGGATTCGTCGGCCGTCGGCACGCGCACGCGGCCATCGCTCATGTCGCGCCCGCGGGTCGGGCGGCCGAGCGGGTCGTCGTCCTTGGCGCCGGCCTGGCCCTGCTGGCCCGGCTGCTGGCCGTCGGGCTTGTCGCCCTGGCCTTCGCCCTCGGCTTCGGCCGATTCCTGCATCTGTTGCTGCATGCCGTCGGCGCCGCGCTTGAGCCCGTCCAGCGCACGGCCCTGCGCGTCGACGGCGTCGCCCTCTTGCCCGTCCTTCAGCGCGTTCTCGGCCTCGCGCATGGCATCCTCGGCATCGGACAGGCCTTCCTCGCCCTTCATGCCGTTCTCCTTCATGCGGTTCTGCAGGTCCTGCAGGCGCTCGCGCAGGGCCTGCTGGCGTTCGCCGACGCCGCCCTGCTGGCCCTTCTGCTGGCCCTTGCCCTGCTGCTGTCCCTGTTGACCCGGCTCCCCTTGGCCCTGTTGGCCTTGCCCCTGTTGACTTTGCCCCTGTTGACTTTGGCCCTGCTGGCCGGGGCTCTGCTGCCCCCGCTGGCCGGGCTTCTGCCCCTGCTGGCTGCGGTTCGGCGGCCGCTGGCCCTGCTCGGGGCCGGGCTTCTCCTGGCCTTCCTTGAAGGTCTCGTCGCGCAGGCCCTGCTGCTCGCGGGCCATCTGGTCGAGCTCCTTCATCTGCTTCTGCATCTCGCGGGCGGTCGGATCGGACTTGCCGCCCTGCTCGGCGCTCTGCAGGTTCTCGAGGATGTTGCGCAGCTGCTCCATCAGGCGCTGCGCCTCGGCGGTGTCGCCGCGCTTCATCGCCTCGGCCATGTCCTTGAGCATCTTGTCGAGGTCGTCCGGCGTCACCGACTTCGATGGCTGGCCCTGCTTGTCGCGCGAACCCTGCTCGCGCGGCTGCTTGCTCTGCTTCTCGGCAAGCTCCTTCATGAATTTGTCGAGCGCCTGCTTCAGGTCCTGCGTCAGGCGCTTGATCTCGTCGTCGGGGGCCCTCTTGTCGATCGCTTCCTTGAGCCGGTCCTGCGCCTGCCGAAGCTTCTTCTCGGTGTCCGAGAGGTCGCCGTCTTCGATCTTGAGAGCCATCTCCCAAAGCAGGTCCGCCACCTCGGTGAGGGCGGCGTCGTTCCCGGCCGCGCGCAGGCGGCGCGCCGCGGTCTTCAGGCCGAGGAACACGCCCGGCTGCGGCGTGAACAAATCCGGTGCGACAAGCAGGGCGTCGAGCGCCATCTGCACCCGGACGCGACCTTCGTCCGGCGTCACGACGAGGCGGCGGCGCTCTTCTGCCAGCGCCCGCGCCAGGGGATCGCGGAACGGGCGAGCCGGCAGCACCATCTCGGTCGTCGGCGTGCGGCCTTCCTGGCCGGCCTCGTCCTTGACGAGGTACGTGAAGCGCACCCGCGCGCCGGACCAGGGGTTGTCGGTGAGGTCGACGAGCGTCTTGGTTTCGGTCTCGCCGTTGGCGTCGCCGGGCAGGGCCAGGGCGATCCGCGGCGGCGGCACCAGCGAGCGCGTACCCTCGATCGGCTCGACGACCCCCTCGGCGGAGGCGATGCCGTAATCGTCCTTGGCGCGATAGCTGAGGTTGAAGGTGCCGCGCCCGTTCACCTCGGACCCGCCGACGGCGTGGACCTCCGGCGGCAGGTCGGGGATCGCCTCGACCACCAGGCGCTGAATCTGGCCCGGCGCCGCGATGGTCAGCGCGGCGCTCGGGCCGACGATTTGGAACCGGTCCTCGCGCAGGTCCGGCCGCGGCTCCTTGCCGGGCACGGCCTTGAGGCCGGCATCCGGCGTCAGCACCGTCTGCGCCGGACTTTCGCCCGCGATGCGCACGATCAGCTGCGAGTTCACCGGCACGCGCAGGCGCTGCTCGCCCCCGGACATGGCGACCGCCAGCGGCGGAAGCCGGGTGTAGAGCGGCGGGTCGATCCAGGCGTCGATGCGGTAGCTCGGCCCGGCGGATGCGGCTTCGCGCCAGTCGAACGCGCTGCCGAGGCGCTCGCGCCATTCCGGGCCGGCGACGAACAAGCTCGCCACCGCCGCGACCACGAGGCCGGCGCGCAGGGCGAACGGGTCGTGGCGCGGCATGCCCGGGCGCGGCAGGCCGACGCGCAGCCGCGCGACCGCGGCGGCGGCGCGGGCCTGGTGCAACGCCCACAGGGCGCGCGTGTCGGGGTCGGCGGTGCCGACGGCCAGCGTATCCTCTATCGTCGAGGCCGGCGCATGGGTCAGCGCCCCGTCGCGCGCGGCCGCCTCGCGGTCGATGCGGGCGAGCGCGGCGCGCCGGTCGGCCCGGCGCAGGCGCACGAGCGGCGACAGGACGGCGACGAGCGCGGCAGCGAAGGCGACGAGGCCAACGATGCGCCAGGTGGCGGGGAGATCGAGCCAGAGACCGAGCCAGGACACGGCGAGGAACGCCAGCACGACGCCCAAGCCCCGCCACAGCAGCGGCCAGGCCCGCTCCCAGAAGCCGGCGGCGCTGGCCTGCGCCACGAGCCGGTCGAGCTGCGCGGCGGTGTCGGATCGCTTCGGATCGGTTCTGCTCACGCCCGCAATCGCCTCGCCGCTCTCGAACCTGCATCTTTCTGCAGGCAGGCTAGCATGGTGGGCATCGTGCGCGTGCGGGTCAAATCCGCTCAGGGCGGAGCAAGGGCCGTTAGTCGTGCGACTGGATGAAGTTGCGCACAAGCGGGTAGGTCTGCCCTTCCCACTTGCGGCCCGAGAACACGCCATAGTGGCCGACGCCGGCCTGGAGGTGGTGGCTGCGCATGTGCGGGGGCAGGCCGGTGCAGAGGTCGTGCGCCGCCATGGTCTGTCCGACGGCGCAGATGTCGTCGCGCTCGCCCTCGACCGTCATCAGCGCGGTCTTGCGGATCGAGCGCATGTCGATCGGGTTGCCACGGTAGGTCAGCTCGTTCTTGGCCAGGGTGTAGTCCTGGAACACCGTCTTCACCGTCTCGATGTAGAATTCCGCCGCCAGGTCGAGCACGGCGAAGTACTCGTCGTAGAACCCGGCGATCGCGTCGGCCTTCTCGACCTCGCCGTTGGCCATGTGCCAGAACAGGTCCGCATGGCCCTGCATGTGTCGCTTGGTGTTCATCGACACGAAGGCCGAGACCTGCACGAAGCCGGGGTAGACGCGCCGGCCGGCGCCCTTGTGGCGCCGGGGCACGGTGGAGATCAGGTTCTTCTCGAACCACTCGATCGGCTTCGAGGTGGCGAGCGCGTTCACCGAGGTCGGGCTGATGCGGCAATCCACCGGGCCGGCCATCAGCGTCATGCTGCGGGGCGCGGCCGAATCCTTGGTCTCGGCCATGACTGCGGCGGCGGCGAGCGCCTGCACGGTCGGCTGGCACACGGCGAGCACGTGGGCGGGGCCGCCCATCGCCCCGAGGAACTGCACGAGGTGGCCGACATAGTCGTCGAAGCCGAAGGCGCCATCCGAGAGCGGCACGTCGCGGGCGTTGTGCCAATCGGTGATGTAGACGTCGTGGTCGGGCAGCAGGGTCTTCACCGTGCTCCGCAGCAGCGTCGCGAAGTGGCCCGAGAGCGGGGCCACCACCAGCACCTTCGGCTGCTCGGTGTCGATGTCCTTGCGGAAGCGCAGCAGGGTGCCGAACGGCGTCGAGAGCATCGGCTCCTCGACCACCGGGACCTCGCGGTTGCCGACCGCGATCGTGTCGATGCCGAAGGAGGGGCGCGCGAAGGTCAGGCCGGCGCGCATCATCATGCGGGCGCCGGCCGACATCCAGTTCATCGACTCGCCGAAGCCGGCCCAGGGCGAGACCGCATCGTGCAGCACCCGTCCCCAGGCCCGCGTCTGCTGGGCCATGTCGCATTGCATGTCGAACGCGTCGTACAGCATGGGGCGTGCACTCGTGCGCGACCGGCCCGACGAGCGGGCGGTCACGGCTTCCGGTTGGGGCTGATACGCCGCGTCGTGCTGCATCATCATGGAGGCAGGATCAGTCGTGCGCGCGAGCACCGCAACTGGCTAAACGACGAAGCCGCCGCCCTGTGGCTTCGGGGTATCATGTCTCGCGGCCGCCCGCTTGTCAGTCCGGGTAAGGCCATGCTCAATCGCGACGATGATCGATGGAGGCAGGCCCGCCGCGGGGCAGACCAAACGCTACGCCCAGAAGCGCGAGGCCATCCTCGACGCCGCGGCACGGCACTTCAACGCCCGCGGCATCCGCGGCACGGCGCTGAACGACGTCGGCGGCAGCGTCGGCCTCATGCCGAACAGCATCACCTACTATTATCGCCGCAAGGAGGACTTGGCGGCCGCCTGCTACGTCAGCACCATCGCGTGGCATGAGGCCCTGCTGGCCGAGACGGCGGCCTCCGCCGACCCGCCTCGGCGGCTCTCCGCCTTCCTCGCCGCGTATTTCCGCGATCTGGCGGCGATCGAGATCGGGGCGCGGCCGCCGCAGGTCCGGCTCACCGACATGCGCGCGCTGCCCGAGCCGCAGAGCGCGATGGTCTATGCCGCCTACAACGCCTTCTTCCGGCAGGCGCGCACGGCGTTCTTCCCCGAAGCCGCCTTCCCGGGTCTCGACCGGGACGCGCTGAACGCGCGGACGCATCTCGTGATCTCGGTGGTCCACACAGTCCGCGCCTGGATCGACCGCTACGAGGCGGCGGACTACCCCCGCGTCGGCGAGCGCGTCGCCGACCTGCTGCTGCGCGGGCTCGCGGGGCCGGAGAGCCGCTGGAGCGGCGATGCGCCCGATCCCGTCACGGCGCCCGCCGACCCGACCGAGCCGTTCCTGCGGGCGGCGACCGCGCTCATCAACGCGGAAGGCTATCGCGGCGCGTCTGTCGAGAAGATCTCGGCGCGGCTCAGCGTGACGAAGGGCTCGTTCTACCACCACAACGACAACAAGGACGACCTGATCGCCCAGTGCTTCGCGCGCACCTTCGAAATCCTGCGGCGGGAGCAGGAGGCGGCGGAGGCCGCCGGCGGCAGCGGCTGGATGCGGATCACCGCCTGCGCCCGCGCCCTGATGCGCCATCAGGTCTCCGAGCGCGGTCCGCTCCTGCGCTGCACTGCGGTCGGCGCCCTGCCGGACAGCCTGCGGGCCGAGATCCCGCTGACCATGCGGCGGCTGTGGGAGCGCCTCGCCTTCCCGATCGGGGACGGCATCGCCGACGGCTCGATCCGCGCGATCGACCCGTCGATCGCGGCCCAGGTCGTGAGCAGCATGATCGACGCGGCCTCAGACCTCGACCGCTGGTGCGAGGTCGAGGGGGCGCACGCGGCGGACGTCTTCGCACGCCCGCTGTTCGTCGGCGTCTACGCTCCGGCCGGTTAGATGTTTGATCCCAGGGTTTGATGGTGCAGTCTTCACGTCGGAGTGGAGGGATGAGCTATGGGCCAAGTTCTTCACGGCAGCGCCACGACGACTGAGGCGATCCGTCGAGCGATCCAGCATAGTCAAGC
>NZ_VRUW01000052.1:0-33415 GCF_008039475.1 Methylobacterium sp. WL12
CCCATGCCGGCCCGTTCATGCCGCCGCGCCCGGCCGCCCCGGTCGCTGCCCCGCTCGCCCGCGCCCCGCGGATGCCGCAGATCCACGAGCTGCCGCCGATCGCCCAGACCCAGATCGCGGCAAGCCGCGGAGAGCATGTCGAGAACCACGGCGACACCAAGCGCACCAGCCTGCTCCGCCGCCTCGCGACCGTCGGCTTCGGCGGCCGCCGCGAGGAAGCCGAGCCGGCGCCGGCGCCCCGCGCCCAGCCGCAGGTCCAGGCTCCGATGCCGCCGGCCCCGCGGGTCCATGCTCCGGTCGCCCCGACCTACCGCCCGGCGCAGGGCAACCTCGACGCGCAAGGCCGCATGGCGCCCCAGCCGCGGATGATGGACGACGACCAGCTCGAGATCCCGGCCTTCCTGCGCCGCCAGGCCAACTGATCCGGCGATCCCCGAAGCCCCGCGGGCCAACGCCCGCGGACCTCGTCGCGCGACGCGATTTCCGCCCCGGCACCCGTGCCGGGGCGTTTTGCGTTGCAACATGGAGTGGCCTATTTTCCGGGCGCCGCCGGTGATTTTCGTCGCAAAACCGCTCGGCGCGGCCCCGTCCCGGCGTTCGGGCGGGGGGCGTGGTGCGCGCAGGACACAGCGCGAGCGC
The DNA here is from genome assembly GCF_008039475.1 of Methylobacterium sp. WL12. Lineage (NCBI taxonomy): Bacteria > Pseudomonadati > Pseudomonadota > Alphaproteobacteria > Hyphomicrobiales > Methylobacteriaceae > Methylobacterium > Methylobacterium sp. WL12. The sequence continues at coordinate 640 of NZ_VRUW01000052.1, forward strand.
TTGGTTGTAGGCGTGTTAACCATTCCTTAACACGTTGAACCGGAACGATATTCCGGAGATCGCGGCGCGAGCGTGTCTGTAACACAGCGTAAGAAAGCGTGATTTGGCCGGGCTGTGCGCCGCAGCTATAAAAATCTCGAACGAACGAATAGCGGCGCGGTTTTCGGACCGACGCCGCACGCAGGGGCTTCAAGCAGCGGACGGATCGGAAGGCGTTGTCACAACGCGATACGCGCGGTGGCGTGGCCGGATCGCGGCCGAGGGCTAAGGAATGCGGACGAACCAACAAACAACACTCAAGGGCGCGGCCGTGCTGAGCGGCATCGGCGTCCATTCCGGAAACCCGGTTGCGATCACGCTGCGCCCGGCTTCCGCGAACCACGGTATCGCTTTCCTCCGCACCGGAATGGCCTCCGGCAACGACCGACTCATCAAGGCCCACCACGCCTGCGTCTCCGCGACCGAGCTTTGCACCGTGATCGGCGACGTCGATTCCGGGGCGGTCGCCACGATCGAGCACCTGATGTCCGCCTTCTACGGATTGGGCGTCGACAACGCGCTCGTCGAGATCGACGGGCCCGAGATGCCGATCCTCGACGGCAGCGCGCTTCCTTTCGTCAAGGCGATCGACGCCGTCGGCATCGCCCAGACCGGCACCGCCCGCCGCTGGATCAAGGTCCTCCGCCACGTCCGCATCGAGGCCGGCGCCGCCTTCGCCGAGCTCCGCCCGATCGACCGGGGCTTCCGCCTCGACGTCGAGATCGATTTCGAAAGCCCGGTGATCGGCCGCTCGCGCAAGGCGATGGACCTCACCGCCGCCGCCTACCGCCGCGAGATCGCGCCCGCCCGCACCTTCGGCATGATGAAGGACGTGGAGCGCTACTGGAAGGCGGGCTTCGCCCTCGGCGCGTCCCTCGAGAACACCGTCGCCGTCGGCGAGACCGACGTGGTCAACCCCGAGGGCCTGCGCTTCGCCGACGAGTTCGTCCGTCACAAGTTCCTCGACGCCGTCGGCGACCTGGCGCTCGCCGGGCTGCCGCTCCAGGGGGCCTACCGCTCCTATTGCGGTGGCCACCGCATGAACGTCGGCATCCTCGAAGCCCTCTTCGCCGAGCGCGCGAACTACGCGATCGTCGAGGCGCAGGGGACCCGCCGCGAGACCGCGCTCGCCGAATTCGGCGCCGGGCTCGGCATCGCCGCCTTCGCCGGCGACCTCTGAGAGACCCTTCCGGCCTGCCGCCTCCGGGCGATGTGGCCTGCAAGACACAGCCGCCCGCCGATCCGCGCGGGCGCGGAACCGCCGCTTTCATGCCCGAATCTGCCGCCACGGTGAATCGTCCGTGAAGTGCGCGGCAGTCCGGGATGCGGTGGCCGCCCGGACCCGGTAGAGTGCCGGCGCCGACATGAACCCATGATGGCTCAACGGCGCTCCGAAGCGAGGACGCGCCCGTTCGGGGGAAGAACCGCCAATGCCTGTGACCCTTCGGACCCGCGGAGCGGCGGCGGCCGTGCTCATCACCGCCTTCGGCCTCGGTCTCGGCGGTTGCGACGCCCTCGACCCGACCAACCTGTTCGCCGAGAAGTACAAGCCCGAGGTCGTGCAGGACACGCCGGCCGACAAACTCTACAGCGAGGGCTTGGCGAAGATCGAGGACAGCGACTACGAGGGCGCGGTCAAGAAGTTCGATTCGCTCGACAAGCAGTACGCCTATTCCGACTGGTCGCGCCGCGCGCTGCTGATGACGGCCTACGCGAACTACGAGGGCCAGAAGTACGACGACGCGATCACCGCCTCGAAGCGCTACCTGCAGCGGCATCCGGCGAGCAAGGACGCGGCCTACGCCCAGTACTTGATGGCGATGTCGCAGTACAAGCAGATCCCCGACGTCACCCGCGACCAGGACCGGTCCGAGAAGGCGCTCGTCGCGCTGCAGGAGCTCGTCCAGAAGTATCCGACCTCGGAATACTCCACCGACGCCAAGGCCAAGATCCAGATCACCCGCGACCAGCTCGCCGGCAAGGAGATGGAGGTCGGGCGCTACTACCTCGAGCACCGCAACTTCCCCGCCGCGATCAACCGCTTCCGCGACGTGGTCAGCAAGTATCAGACGACCCGCCACGCCGAGGAGGCGCTGGAGCGGCTGACCGAGGCGTACATGGCGCTCGGCATCGTCGCCGAGGCGCAGAACTCGGCCGCCGTGCTCGGGCACAACTTCCCCGACAGCCCCTGGTACAAGGACGCGCACGCCCTCCTGCAGAACGGCGGCCTCGAGCCGCGCGAGGAGAAGGGCTCGTTCCTCAGCAAGATCTACACCTCGGTAATGGGCCGGACCGCGGCCGCCCAGTAGGCCGCCCGCGCATCACGACGGGACGCGAAAGCGCGGGCGGGGCTTCGGCTCCGCCCGTTTCGCATTTCGGGGGTGCGATCGGCCCGGCATCGGCCTACATGACGGCTTCGTATTTCCCGTAAAGTTTGGGGCACCCGTCCGGATCGACGGACGGGGAGCCGGAGGCACGAAGGCGCGGCATGCTGGTGCAGCTCGCGATCCGCGACATCGTCCTGATCGACAAGCTCGACCTGAACTTCGCCAGCGGGCTCAGCGTGCTCACCGGCGAGACCGGCGCGGGCAAGTCGATCCTTCTCGACGCGTTCAGCCTGGCGCTGGGCGGGCGCGGCGACGGCTCCCTCGTGCGCCACGGCGAGGCGCAGGGCGGCATCACCGCGGTGTTCGACGTCGGCCTCGACCACCCAGCCCGGCGGATCGCCGCGGAATCCGAGATCGACACCGAGGGCGACCTGATCCTGCGGCGCACGCAGATGGCCGACGGGCGCACCCGTGCCTTCGTGAACGACCAGCCCGTCGGCGTGCAGGTCCTGCGCGCGATCGGCGCGGCCCTGGTCGAGATCCATGGCCAGCATGACGACCGGGCGCTCGCCGACGTCACCACCCACCGCGCCATCCTCGACGCCTTCGGAGGCCTGAGCGGCCCGCTCGACGCGGTGGCGAAGGCGGCCAAGACGGTGAAGACCGCCCGCACGACGCTCGCCGAGCACCGCGCCCGGGTCGAGACCGCCCGCCGCGAAGCCGACTTCCTGCGTCACGCGGTCGAGGAGCTGGCGGCCCTCGATCCGAAGCCAGGCGAGGAGGCGACGCTGGCCGAGCGCCGCACGGTGATGCAGCAGAGCGAGAAGGTCGCGCGCGAGCTGAACGACGCTTTGGCCGCCGTCGGCGGCTCGCATTCGAGCGTGCCACAGCTCTCCTCTGCCATCCGCAAGCTCGAGCGCCGCGCCGCGCAGCTGCCGGCGCTGGTCGAGCCCTGCGTCGCGGCGCTCGACGCCGCCCTCGTCGCCCTCGACGAAGCCCGCGCCGTCCTCGACGCCGCGGTGTCCGAGGCCGAGTTCGATCCGCGCGAGCTGGAGCGCGTCGAGGAGCGCCTGTTCGCCCTGCGCGCGGCATCCCGCAAGTACGACGTCGCCGCCGACGACCTCGCGGCTCTGCGCGAGCGCTACGAGGCGGACGTGGCGGCGATCGATGCCGGCGAAGAGGCGTTGGCCGGCCTCGAGGCGACGCTGGCCACGGCCGAATCGGCCTACGCCAAGGCCTCGGAAAAGCTCAGCGCCGGACGCCGCCGGGCGGCCAAGGCGCTCGACGCGGCGGTGCAGGCCGAGCTGCCGCCGCTCAAGCTCGAGCGCGCGCGCTTCATCACCGAGATCGTCACCGATCCCGAATCGCGCGACCCCGCCGGGATCGACCGCGTCGCGTTCTGGGCGCAGACCAACCCCGGCACCAAGGCCGGCCCGATGATGAAGGTGGCCTCGGGCGGCGAGCTGTCCCGCTTCATGCTCGCCCTGAAGGTGGTGCTCGCCGACAAGGGCTCGGCGCCGACGCTGATCTTCGACGAGATCGACACCGGCGTCGGCGGCGCGGTGGCCGACGCGATCGGCGCGCGGCTCTCGCGCCTGTCCCGGGACGTGCAGGTCGTGGCGGTGACCCACGCGCCCCAGGTCGCGGCGCGCGCCGTCACGCACTTCCTCATCGCCAAGGATGCGGTGAAGGGCGCCGGCCGCGTCGCCACCCGCGTCGCCTCGCTCCCCGTCGCCGCGCGGCGCGAGGAGATCGCCCGCATGCTCGCGGGTGCCACCGTCACCGACGAGGCCCGCGCCGCGGCGGCCCGCCTGCTCGAAGGCGCGGCCGTCTAGGGCGACGCTCCGACCATCCCCGCAAACCGTCGGTTAAGGTTAACACCTTCTTAACCATCGGGACCGACACTGATGCGATCCGGTGGCGACAGCGATTCGCGTACGCCGGCAACGTCCTACTTCGGGGGGGACCATGCATCAGGCCGCAGCCAAGTTCGAAGTCCTCCCGTCGCGCGAGGGCCTCGCGTCGCATCGCGGCGCTGCCAGCGTCGACACCCACCATCTTGGTCAGACCCTGCGCACCGTCTACGAGGGCAGCGTCGACAAGCAGCCGATCCCGGACTCCCAGGTCGACCTGCTGCTGCGCCTGCGCCAGAAAGAACGCGACCTGCGCCGCAGCGCCTGAAGCGGGCAGGGGGCAAAGCCCGGGCCGCAAGGCGACCGGCGCAACCTTTCTGGCTCATCGCAGCGAGCCGTAAGGACGCCTCAAGCCACCTACCAGCGCTTTGCGCCCGGGCGCCGCTGATACTCGGCGGCGCGGATGCGCGTCAGCAAGCGGTCCAGGCTCATCAGCATCGAAGCCTCGTCGGCTCGGGCGCGCTCGGCCTCGCCGGGCTCGGTACTGAAGTTCTGCCGCGCCTTCGCCAGGGCCAAGTCGCGCTCCAAGGCCTCGCGCTCGGCGTGGAGGGCCTGGAAGGTGCCGTCGTCGGGACGCGGCGCACGCGTCGGCGCCGCAGGCGAATCGTGGGGCACGGGAACGTCTTTCCGACCGGGCGAGCCGCGGCGGAATGCCGACGACCGAGCCCGGATCGAACGGAGAACGCGCGAACCCGGCAAAGCGTGCCATCGCCAAGCGATCCCGAACAGATCCCAAGCTGATTTCGCGGCGATCCCGGTCGCCGCGGCGCCGAAGCCGCCCGTGTCATGCGGCTGTCATCTGCGTGTCCTAACCGCGGCGGTGTCGAGCCAGGCGGCTGCGGCCGCCGGACTGCCGGACGGCCGGCGCGATTCCGCACCTGCGGATCCGCGCCCCTCGGACGCGCTCGACGGATGACGGAGATCGATGTGAAACCCTTCACCTACGCGCTCGCCCTCGGCCTCGCGACGACCCAGCTCGCCTTCCCGGCGCTCGCCGCCGACATCACCGGCGCCGGTGCGACCTTCCCGTTCCCGGTCTATTCCAAGTGGGCGGAAGCCTACCGCAAGGACACCGGCACCGGCCTGAACTACCAGTCGATCGGCTCGGGCGGCGGCATCAAGCAGATCCAGGCCAAGACGGTCGACTTCGGCGCCACCGACGCGCCGCTGAAAGGTCCGGCCCTGGAGAAGGACGGCCTCGTCCAGTTCCCGACCGTGATGGGCGGTGTCGTCGCCGTCGTGAACATCCCAGGCATCGAGCCGGGCAAGCTCAAGCTCACCGGCGACGTGATCGCCGACATCTACGCCAACAAGATCACCAAGTGGTCCGACCCGAAGATCGCGGCGCTGAACGACGGGCTGAAGCTGCCCGACGCCAACATCACCCCGGTCTACCGCTCGGACGCGTCGGGCACGACGAACATCTTCACCACCTACCTCAGCCAGGTCTCGGAGGGCTGGAAGAAGGAGTTCGGCGCCGCCACCACCGTGAGCTGGCCCGCCGGCCAAGGCGGCAAGGGCAACGAGGGCGTCACCGCCACCGTCAAGCAGGTCCCGAACGCCATCGGCTACGTCGAGTCGGCCTACGCCAAGCAGAACAAGCTCAGCTACGCGCTGATCCGCAACAAGGCCGGCAAGTTCCCGCAGCCGGACGACAAGGCGTTCCAGGCCGCCGCCGCCAGCGCCGACTGGAAGAGCCAGCCCGGCTTCGGCATCACGCTCACCGACCAGGCGGGCGAGGATGCGTGGCCGATCACGGCCGCGACCTTCATCCTCGTCCACAAGGAGGCCGCCGACCCGGCGAAGTCCGCCGACGTGCTGAAGTTCTTCGACTGGGCCTACAAGAACGGCGACAAGCTCGCCTCCGACCTCGACTACGTTCCGCTGCCGGACGCCGTCGTCGGCCTGATCCACGAGGAGTGGAAGCAGGTGAAGGGCAAGGACGGGAAGCCCGTCCTCGGCATGTGAGGCCGACGGCGCGGGGCGGACTCCACCGCGCGCCTCGATCGTCGACTCGTCGGGGGGGGGCCCCGGCCCCCGCGGGGGGCCCCCCCCCCCCCCCCCCCCGCGGGCCCCCCCCCGGGGGGGGGGGGGGGGGGGGGCGCCCCCCCCCCCCCCCCCCCCCCCCGACTCCCGAGCGGACCGGCTTCCTCCCATCCGGTCTCACTCGCATCCGGTCTCGCCCTCGCGCCCGGCCGCACGGCGCGCTACCACCCCAGACGGTGAAAAGAACCGCGGATGACCGCCTTGACCGAACAGATCGCCCTGACGCGCGCCGGCACGAGCACGCGCTCGCGAAAGGGGCCGAGCAAGGGCCTCGACGCCCTGTTCCGCGCCGCCTCCTACGGTTCGGCCCTGCTGGTGCTGGTGGTGCTCGCCGGCATCCTCGGGTCGATCCTCTACGGCGGCTGGCCCGCCTTCCGCGAGTTCGGCTTCGGCTTCCTCACCTCCAGCGCCTGGAACATCGGCACGGAGCAGTACGGCGCCCTCGTCGCCGTCACCGGAACCCTCGCCTCGGCGCTGCTGGCCCTGGTGATCGGCGTGCCGATCTCGCTCGGCATCGCGATCTACCTGACGCAGCTCTGCCCCGGCTGGGCGCGCAAGCCCGTCGGCATGACGATCGAGCTGCTCGCCGCGGTGCCGAGCATCATCTACGGCATGTGGGGCCTGTTCATCTTCGCCCCGTTCTTCGCCCGCTTCGTGCAGATGCCGGTCTCGAACGTCGTCGAGGGCCTGCCGATCGTCGGGACGCTGCTCTACGCCCGCGTGCCCTCGGGCGTCGGCGTGCTCACCGCCGGCATCATCCTGGCGATCATGATCGTGCCGTTCGTGGCCTCGATCGCCCGCGACATGCTCGACCAGATCCCGACGATCCTGCGCGAGAGCGCCTACGGCATCGGCTGCACCACCTGGGAGGTGGTCCGCCACGTCCTGCTGCCGCAGGCCTCCGTCTCGATCATCGGCGCGATCATGCTCGGCCTCGGCCGCGCGCTCGGCGAGACCATGGCGGTGACCTTCGTGGTCGGCAACGCCAACCGGCTCTCGGCCTCGGTGTTCGACCCCGGCTCGACCATCGCCTCGCGGATCGCCAACGAGTTCAACGAGGCCGACGGCCTGCAGCTGAACTCGCTGATGGCTTTGGGCTGCATCCTGTTCGCGATCACCTTCGTCGTCCTGATCATCGCCCGCTTCCTGACGCGCCGCGTCAAGGTCGCCTGAGGGAGCCCGTCGTGGACGCCAACAACACGATCCGTCCCGCGCCGGCCCTCAAGCCGACCCGCATCCGCGGCAGCCGCCGGGTCGCCGACCGCACCCTGCGCCTCGCCTGCCTCCTTGCCACCGTGCTCGGCGCTGTCGTCCTCGGCTCGATCCTCCTGATGCTGATCATCGAGGGCGCGCGCGGGTTCTCGCCGCTGCTGTTCACCCAGCCGACGCCCGGCCCGGGCTCGGAAGGCGGCGGCATCGCCAACGCCATCCTCGGCAGCCTGGTGCTCACCGGCATCGGCATCCTCGTCGCCACGCCGATCGGCCTGATGGCCGGCACCTACCTCGCCGAGTACGGCCGCGGCTCGAAGCTCGCCGAGGTGATCCGCTTCCTCAACGACATCCTGCTCTCCGCGCCCTCGATCCTGATCGGCCTGTTCGTCTACACCCTGATGGTGCGGCCGATGGGGAGCTATTCGGGCTGGGCCGGCGGCGTGGCGCTGGCGATCATCGCGACGCCGGTGATCGTGCGCACCACCGAGGACATGTTGCGCCTCGTCCCCGGGACGCTGCGCGAGGCCGGCGTGGCGCTCGGCGCCCCGATGTCGACGGTGATCCGCAGCGTGACGTGGCGGGCGGCGTCTGCCGGCATCGTCACCGGCATCATCCTGGCGCTCGCCCGCATCGCCGGCGAGACCGCGCCGCTGCTGTTCACGGCGCTCAACAACAACTCTTGGTTCAGCCGCGACCTGATGGGCGGCGTCGCGAACCTGCCGGTGATGATCTACCAGTTCGCGCTCTCGCCCTATCCGAACTGGCAGCAGCTCGCCTGGGCCGGCGCGCTCCTGATCACCATGACGATCCTGCTGCTCTCGGTCGTCGCCCGCTTCGTCATCAAGCCGCAGACCGCGCGCTGATGTCCATGGGGACCCTGAACCCGCCGCCGGCACCCACGAGGAACACGACGATGAACGCCGCCCCCGCGATCAGCGCTTCCCAGTTCGACGGCCGGAACCCGGCCGACGAGCACGCGCCCATCCGCATCGCCGCCAGGGAGCTGAACTTCTATTACGGGCAGTTCCATAGCCTGAAGAACATCAACCTCGACTTCCACGACCGCCAGGTCACCGCCCTGATCGGCCCGTCCGGCTGCGGGAAGTCGACCCTGCTGCGCACCTTCAACCGGATCTACAGCCTCTACCCGGAGCAGCGCGCCGAGGGCCAGGTGCTGCTCGACGGCCAGAACGTGCTCGACGCCAACGTCGACCTGAACGAGCTGCGCTCGCGCATCGGCATGGTGTTCCAGAAGCCGACGCCGTTCCCGATGTCGATCTACGACAACGTCGCCTTCGGCCTGCGCCTCTACGAGAAGCTGCCGAAATCCGAGCTCGACGGCCGCGTCGAGTCGGCCCTGCGCAAGGCCGCCCTGTGGGACGAGGTGAAGGACAAGCTCAAGCAGTCCGGCATGGGCCTCTCCGGCGGCCAGCAGCAGCGCCTGTGCATCGCCCGCACGGTGGCCCAGAGCCCCGAGGTGATCTTGTTCGACGAGCCGACCTCGGCCCTCGACCCGATCTCGACCGGGCGCATCGAGGAGCTGATCGAGCAGCTGCGCAGCGAGTTCACGATCGTCATCGTGACCCACAACATGCAGCAGGCCGCGCGCATCTCGCAGTTCACCGCCTTCATGTATCTCGGCGAGGTCATCGAGGTCGGTCCGACCAACCGCATCTTCATGAACCCGACCGTGCGTCAGACCCAGGACTACATCACCGGCCGCTTCGGCTGAGCCGCATACGGATCGATCGAGGACCAAGCCCATGCCCGGCCACATCGTCACGTCCTACGACACCGACCTCGAGGACCTGCGCCGCTCGATCTCCGAGATGGGCGGCGTCGCCGAGAAGATGATGACCGAGGCGACCGACGCCCTCGTTCGCCGCGACACCCAGCTCGCCCAGGCTGTGATCCTCGCCGACAAGCGCCTCGACACCCTCCAGCGTGAGATCGAGGAACGCTCGGTGCTGCTCATCGCCCGGCGCCAGCCGATGGCGATCGACCTGCGCGAGACGATCTCGGCGATCCGCGTCTCGGGCGACCTCGAGCGCATCGGCGACCTCGCCAAGAACATCGCCAAGCGCGTCGTCGCGATCAGCGACCAGGCCCAGGCGCAGAAGATCGTGCTCGGCGTGCAGCACATGAGCGACCTGGTGCAGGAGCAGCTCAAGGACGTGCTCGACGCCTATGCCAGCCGCGACATCTCGGCGGCCCACAACGTCTGGGAGCGGGACGGCGAGATCGACGCGCTCTACAACTCGCTGTTCCGCGAGTTGTTGACGTACATGATGGAAGATCCGCGCAACATCTCGTTCTGCACGCACCTGCTGTTCTGCGCCAAGAACGTCGAGCGCATCGGCGACCACACCACCAACATCGCCGAGACGATCCACTATCTCGCCACCGGCGAGAACCTCGCCGGCGACCGCCCGAAGAACGACGCGTCGAACTACGCGACGGTGACGCCCGGCGCCTGAGACGCCTGTCGGCGTCTCACGGCGGCCAAGGAAGTCGGGCGGCCCGCCCGGGAGTGCCCTGCATGCGTACGCGGATCCTGATCGTCGAGGACGAGGAGGCGCTCACCACCCTCCTGCGCTACAACCTCGAAGCCGAGGGCTTCGAGGTCGATTCCGCCGCCCGCGGCGACGAGGCCGAGTTGCGCCTGCAGGAGCAGGTGCCGGACCTGATCCTGCTCGACTGGATGCTGCCCGGCCTCTCGGGAATCGAGCTGTGCCGCCGGGTGCGGGCGCGGCGCGAGACGGCGTCCCTGCCGGTCATCATGCTGACGGCGCGCGGCGAGGAGGGCGACCGCATCCGCGGCCTCGGGACCGGGGCCGACGACTACATCGTCAAACCGTTCTCCGTGCCGGAGCTCCTGGCCCGGGTCCGCGCGCTGCTGCGCCGGGCCAAGCCGACCCATGTCGCGAACCTCCTGGAGGCCGGCGACATCGAGCTCGACCGCGACAGCCACCGCCTGCGCCGGGCGGGCAGCGAGATCCATCTCGGGCCGACCGAGTTCAAGCTGCTCGAATTCCTGATGCAGAGCCCCGGCCGGGTCTATTCCCGCGAGCAGCTCCTCGACGGCGTCTGGGGCCACGACGTCTACATCGACGAACGCACCGTCGACGTGCATGTCGGCCGCCTGCGCAAGGCCCTGAACCGCACCGGCGAAACCGACCCGATCCGCACCGTCCGCGGCTCGGGCTACGCCTTCGACGAGACGTTTTCGGGCGAAGATTAGGGCACCTTCGTTCCCGCGCCGTCGAGCCCCGCGCTGCGGCCCGTCGCCGTCACGGCGTCCAGCGCGCTCAGCATCGTGCCCTCGGTGAGGATCTGCGGCAGCACCGTCGGCTCGCCTGGCCCTGCGTAGAGCAGGTAGAGCGGCACGCCGCTGCGGCCGTGGCGCTCGAGCAGGCGGGTGATCTCCGGATTCTGGTTGGTCCAGTCGCCCTTGAGGTAGGTGACGTCGCGGGCGCGCATCGCTGCGCCGACCGCCGCCGTCCCGAGCGAGGTGCGCTCGTTGACCTGGCAGGTGATGCACCACGCCGCGGTCATGTTGACGAAGACCGGCCGGCCGCCGGCCAGCAGCGCGTCGAGGCGCGCCTGCGTGAACGGCTCGACGCCCTCGGCCCTGGCCTGGGCGCCCGGCGCGATCCGGTCGCGGTCGAGGGTGAGGGCGAGCGCCGCCACGCCGACGACGGCGAGCACCGCGAGGCCGCGGGCGAGCTGCGCCCGCACCGGGCGCGCGTCGCGGCCGAGTTCCCACGCCCAGGCGGAGAAGCCGAGCAGCACCAGTCCGATCAGCGCGGCGAGCAGGCCCTGCGGCCCGACCTGCTGGGCCAGCACCCAGACCAGCCAAGCGACCGTGGCGTAGATCGGGAAGGCCAGCGCCTGCTTCAGCACGTCCATCCAGGCGCCCGGGCGGGGCAGGGCGCGGAGCGCCGCCGGCCACAGGGTCAACGCCAGGAAGGGCAGGGCGAGGCCGAGGCCGAGGCTCGCGAACACCACGAGGCCGGCGGCCGTCGACTGCGTCAGCGCGAAGCCCACCGCCGAGCCCATGAAGGGGGCGGTGCAGGGCGTCGCCACCACGGTCGCGAGCACGCCGGTGAAGAACGAGCCTTCGAGCCCGGCCCGCCGGGTCAGCCCGTCGCCGAGGCCGGCGAGCCGCCCGCCGAGGTGGAGCATGCCCGACAGGCTCAGGCCCATGGCGAAGAGCAGGTAGGCCAGGGCGGCCACCACGGTGGGCGATTGCAGCTGGAAGCCCCAGCCGATCCCGGCTCCCCCGGCCTTCAGCGCGATCAGCAGCGAGGCCAGCGCCAGGAACGCCGCCAGCACGCCCGCCGTGTAGGCGAGCCCGTGCAGGCGAACCCGCCCTGGCGCCTCGCCGGAATGCTTCACCAAGCTGAGCACCTTGATCGACAGAACCGGGAAGACGCAGGGCATCAGGTTGAGGATCAGGCCGCCCAGCAGCGCGAGGCCGGCCGCGGTCCAGAGCGTCAGGGTCTCGGCCGGCTCGGTGCGCGGGATCGCCGGCGCCACGCTCGGCATCGCGCTGCCGGCCGCGAGCGGCGCCTCGTCGCCCAGCGCGAAGGCCTGGCGGACGAGACCGTCGCCGGTCTCCTCCTCGATCGCCAGCACGCCGGGCAGGCTCTCGGGCGCGGCGTCGGTGGGCGTCGCGCGGGTCAGCGTCAGGTGGAGGCCGGCCGCGTCCACGGTGAAGGGCTGCGGCGCGGCGTTCTCGATCGCCGTCTCGGAATAGGGAAAGAACGCCACCGCGCGGAGCCTGTCCGCGGCGAGGCCCGGCGCGTCGAGGTCGAGGGCGAGGCGGTCGCCCTGGCTCGACAGCCGCACCGGCCACGGCGAGGCCTTGGGCAGGGCGGCGCGGGCACGCACGAACAGCGCGGCGTTGGCCGGATCGGCCGCGGCCTCGCGGGCGACCGGCAGGGTCAGGGCGAGGTCGGCCGAGCCGGGGATGCATTCCTTCTCGCACACGAGATAGGTGAGCTTGCCCGCAAGCGTCACGGGGGCTGCCGGGTCGAGGCTCGGCGGCGGCGTCACCCGCACGAGCAAAATCGCCTCGCCCTCGTAGCCGAAGTTCATCAGCGTCGCGATCGGGATGCGGTGCGGTGCCGGCCACTGGATCGCCGAGGCCGAGAAGCCGGCCGGCAGCGTCCAGGTCACCTCCGGCGGCAGGCCCGAATCGCCGGGGTTGCGCCAGTAGACGTGCCAGCCCGGCTTCATCGCCATGCGGATGGCCACGGTGAACGGCGTGGCGCCGGCCACTGCCGCAGGCTCCGCCACGAGGCTCGCCCGCACGAGGTCGGCCGGCGGCTTGAAGCCCTGGGCCGCGACGGGCCCGGCGAGCAGCGATAGGAGGAGGGCGAGAAGACGGAGCATGCGGTCCCTTCGCGCGACCGTCCACGACGGTTTCACGCTGCTCTGGTCATAGGCGCGAACAGGCGGAGGGTAAAATCGCGACGGCGCGTCCGGGTGCCGCGCGGAGGATCGATCCTGGGTTCAGAGTGCCACCGTCGCCCGCTCCAGCCAGGCTCGCGTCTCCGGGTCGAGGTCCGGGTCGAGCACGTCGCGGACGTGGGCGTGGTAGGCGTCGATCCAGGCGCGCTCGGCCGGGCTCAGCATCTCCGGCACGATCAGGCGGCGGTCGTAGGGGGCCAGCGTCAGGGTCCCGAAGCCGAGCACCGGGCGTTCGCCGCCGGGCACCTCGCAGGGCTCGACGAGGACGAGGTTCTCGATGCGGATGCCGTAGCCCCCGGCGCGATAGTAGCCCGGCTCGTTGGAGAGGATCATCCCCGCCTCCAGGGCGACGGTTCCGGTCTTGGCGATGCGCTGCGGGCCCTCGTGCACCGAGAGGAAGGCGCCGACGCCGTGGCCGGTGCCGTGGTCGAAATCGAGGCCGGCCTCCCACAACGGCAGGCGCGCAAGGGTGTCGATCTGCGCGCCTGTGGTGCCCTTGGGGAAGACCGCGCGGCTGATGGCGACGTGGCCCCGCAGCACGCGGGTGTAGCGATCACGCATCTCCGCGCTCGGCGCGCCCACCGCGACCGTGCGGGTGATGTCGGTGGTGCCGTCGGGGTATTGCGCGCCGGAATCGATCAGGAACAGCTCGCCCGGCTCCGCCCGCCGGTCGGTGGCGCGGGTGACGCGGTAATGCACGATCGCGCCGTTCGGCCCGGAGCCGGAGATCGTCGGGAACGAGACGTCGCGCAGGTCGCCGCCGTCCGCGCGAAAGTCCTCCAGCGCCTCCACCGCGGCGACCTCGGTGACGTGGCTCTGCCCGTCGAGCCAGGCGAGGAAACGCACCACGCTCGCCCCGTCGCGCCGGTGCGCGGCGCGGGCGCCGGCGATCTCGGCGGCGTTCTTCACCGCCTTCATCGCGGTGATCGGGTCCGGGCCGACATCGGGGGTGCCGCCCACCGTCGCGACGCGCTCCTTCAGGGCGGCGGCGCCGGTGGCGGCGTCGAGGCGCACGCGCTTGCCGGCGAGCTCGCCGAGCGCCGGCTCGAAGTCGTCCCGCGAGGCGATGTCGGCGACCGGGGCGAGCGCCGCCCGCGCCTCCTCCGTCACGTCGTGCGACACCAAGAACAGCCGCGGCCGCCCCTCGCGCGGCAGGATGGCGTAGCCCAGCGCCAGCGGCGTGTGCCCGACGTCGCCGCCGCGCAGGTTGAACGCCCAGGCGAGGTTGTGGGGATCGGAGATCACCAGCGCGTCGCACTGGCCGGCCTCCAGCTCCACGCGGATGCGCGCGATCTTGTCGCTCGCGGTTTCGCCGGCGAAGTCGAGCGGATGCGCGATCACGCGGCCCGCCGGCGGCTTCGGGCGGCCGGCCCAGACCGCGTCCACCGGGTTCTCCGATAGCGCCTTCACCGAGGCGCCGGCCTTGGCGGCCGCGCGCTCGAGGCGGGCGACCCCGTCGGGGGTGTGCAGCCACGGGTCGTAGCCGAGCACTGCGCCGCGCCGCAGGGTCCGGCCGATCCAGGCCTCGGCGGTGCTCTCGGCGAGGGGAACGACCGTGACGACGCCCGGGTCGACCTGTTCCGGCGCCTGGATGGTGTAGCGCCCGTCGACCATGAGTGCTGCGGCCTCGGCCAGGATCACGGCGGTGCCGGCCGAGCCGGTGAAGCCGGTGAGCCAGGCGAGCCGCTCGGCGTTGGCCGGGACGTATTCGGATTGGTGCTCGTCGGCGCGGGGCACGACGAAGCCGTCGATTCCAGCCTCGCGCAAGGCGGCGCGGAGGGCCGCGACGCGCTCAGGCCCCTTGCGGTGGCTCGGGTTGTCGAAGGTCTGGAATCGGGTGCGGGTCATGCGCCCACGGTATCGCCGGCGGCACCCCGCGGGCAACCGAACGCGGGCCGTTCGACCCGGATGGGTTCAGCGCCGGGCGGACCCGGCCAGCGGACGCGGCGCCGCCCCGCCGCGGCGCAGCACCAGGGCGACCCAACCCTCGATCGTGCCCCGCGAGGCGAGGTGGAAGCCCTGGTGGCGGTAGGCCGAGAGCACGCCGGCCACGTCGCGCTCGATCAGCCCCGAGAGCACCAGCACGCCGCCCTCGGCCACCACCGCCGAGAGCGTCGGCGCCAGGCCGCGCAGGGGGCGGGCGAGGATGTTGGCGAAGACGACGTCGAAGTGGCGCGTCCGCGCGGCCATGGCGTTGCGCACCCCCGGGCCCTCGTAGAGCTTGAGGTAGGGCCCGAGCCCGTTGGCGCGGGCGTTGGCGCGGGCGGTGCGCACCGCCTCGCCGTCGAGGTCGCCGGCGATCACCGGGCGGCGCAATGCCTGGGCGGCGGCGAAAGCGAGGATGCCGGTGCCGGTGCCGACGTCGAGCACCCGGCCGGGGCGGCCACGCTTGAGCACGTCCACCAGGGCCTTGAGGCAGCCGAGCGTCGTGCCGTGGTGGCCGGTGCCGAAGGCGAGCGCCGCCTCGATCTCGATGGCGAGCTCGTTCGGCCGCACGGTGTCGCGGTCGTGCGAGCCGTGGATGCGGAAGCGTCCGGCGCGCACGGGTACGAGGCCTTCGAGCGAGGCGCGGACCCAGTCCTTCTGGTCGACGGTGCGGAACTCGGCGGCGTCCGCCTTCGCGCCGACCACGGGGCGGATCAGGTCGCGGATGTAATCTTCGTCCGGCGCGTCGGCGAAGTAGGCCTCGAGCCGCCACGTCACCCCGTCCTCGGACTCGAAGGCGGCCACCGCCGTCTCCGTCGGGTCGAACATCTCGCCCAGCAGGTCGGTCATCGTGCGCGCCGACCGCTCGTCGGTCATCAGCTGCAGGACGTGGGTCGGGCGGTTCGGGTGCAGGCCTTCGAGCATGGCCGCCTCTACCACCCTCGGATCGGAGCCGCCACAAGCGGATCGAACCGCGGCAAAACCGCCTGGGAATGCGGCAGATTGTTCACGCGTTCATCATATCGACCCCCGGAACCGGCTTCGGCGTGCAACGGTTTCGGTCAGGCCACCACGTCGCCACTCCGCATTGTCGTCCGAGTCGTTCGTTCATCGAGGGTGCGTCCGCGTGACCAAGTCGAGACCTTCCGTTGCCCGGCCGGTCGTCCTCAACGGCCTCGCCCGGCGCCGGCGCCAGCCGGCCCGGCCGCGCGACGCCCTGCTCGGGGCCGAGGCCCTCGAGACGCCGCTGCCGGGCCGGCTCCTCGTGCTGCTGAGCCGCCTGCACCGCGCCGAGGAGGCGAAGCCCGGCACGAAGGACGAGACCGGCGCCTGAGCCGCTTGCGCGCCGCGCATCCCCCGTCCAAGGCTGCTTATCGAGCGGCCGCGACGGTCCGCGGCGCCTCCCGGACCGGACGACCCATCCTTGCTCGACCTGACGCCCGACGAGTGGACCGCCGTGGCGCTGAGCCTGAAGGTGGCCGCCGTCGCGACGCTCGCGAGCCTGCTGCCGGGGATCGCCGTGGCGTGGCTTCTCGCCCGGCGGCGGTTTCCCGGGCGCGCCCTGCTCGACGGGCTGGTCCACCTGCCGCTGATCCTGCCCCCCGTCGTCACCGGCTACCTGCTGCTCCTGGCGCTCGGCCGGCGCGGGCTCGTCGGCGGGTGGCTCGCCGAGGTGGGGATCGTGTTCGCGTTCCGCTGGACCGGGGCGGCGCTCGCCTGCGCGGTCATGGGCTTTCCCCTGATGGTGCGGGCGATGCGCCTGTCGATCGAGGCCGTGGACGCCCGCCTCGAACAGGCGGCCGCGACGCTTGGCGCCCGACCGCTGGCGGTGTTCCTCACGGTGACCCTGCCGCTCAGCCTGCCCGGCATCCTCGCCGGCGCGGTGCTCGCCTTCGCCAAGGCGATGGGCGAGTTCGGCGCCACCATCACCTTCGTCTCGAACATCCCCGGCGAGACCCAGACCCTGCCGGCGGCGATCTACACGCTGACGCAGGTGCCCGGCGGCGAGGCCGGGGCGCTGCGCCTCACGCTGATCTCGGTCGCCCTGTCGATGGCCGCCCTGCTGCTGTCCGAACTTCTGGCCCGCCGCATCGGGCGGCGGCTGGGGGCGGGGTGACGGGGATGCTGCGATCCCACCCCGACTCACGCATAGGCATACGGCCCGCCGCGCTCCAGCGCGCGCCGGTAAGCCGGGCGGGCGTGGATGCGGGCGAGCCAGTCGGTCAGGCGCGCGCCGGCGCCGGTGCCGCGCGCGGCGAAGGCTTCGAGCGGGAAGCTCATCTGGATGTCGGCGGCGGTGAAGGCGTCGCCGCCAAACCACGGTCGGTCGGCCAGCGCGCCCTCCCAGTAGGCGGCGTGGCGGCGCAGCTCCGGGTCGACGAACTTGGCCGTGACCGCCTTGGCGATCCCCCGCACCAGGGGGCGCACCAGCGCGGGGCTGCCCGGCGCGAGGCGCGAGAAGACCAGCTTCAGCAGGAGCGGCGGCATCGCCGAGCCTTCGGCGTAGTGGAGCCAGTAGGTGTAGCGGCGATGCTCTTCCGTGCCGGGGGCAGGCACCAGGGCGCCGCCGCAGCGGGCGGTGAGGTATTCGACGATGGCGCCGGATTCCGCCACCGTCACGGCGCCGTCGGTGATCACCGGCGACTTGCCGAGCGGGTGGATCGTCCTGAGTTCCTGCGGCGCCAGCATGGTCTCGCGGTCGCGGGCGTAGCGCTTCACGTCGTAGTCCAGGCCGAGCTCCTCGAGCAGCCAGAGCACCCGTTGCGAGCGGCTGTTCTCCAGGTGGTGGACGATGATCATGCGCGGCCTTCCGTGAGGGTGTCGTCGCACAACGCGGGGACGCCGCGAAGGAGCCGGCCGGCATGACGATCGCCGTCGCCGTCGCCCTGCGCCGGGGGGCGTTCACGCTGGACGCCGCCTTCGAGGCCGGGGCCGGGCTCACCGCCCTGTTCGGCCGCTCGGGCTCGGGCAAGACCACGCTGATCGACCTGATCGCCGGGCTGAGCCGCCCCGATCGCGGCCGCATCGTCGTCGCTGGCGAGACGTTGGTCGACACGGAGCGGCGCATCGCCCTGCCGGTGCATCGGCGCCGGATCGGGCTGGTGTTCCAGGACGCGCGCCTGTTCCCGCACCTCAGCGTGCGGGGCAACCTCGGCTACGGTCGGCTCTTCTCCGGCCAGAGGGCGGACCGGGCCGAGCACGACGCGGTGGTCGACATGCTCGGCGTCGGCCACCTGCTCGACCGGCGGCCGGCGGGCCTCTCCGGCGGCGAGCGCCAGCGCGTCGCCATCGGCCGTGCG
Organism: Methylobacterium sp. WL12; assembly: GCF_008039475.1. Taxonomy (NCBI): domain Bacteria; kingdom Pseudomonadati; phylum Pseudomonadota; class Alphaproteobacteria; order Hyphomicrobiales; family Methylobacteriaceae; genus Methylobacterium; species Methylobacterium sp. WL12. Next base: position 18,877 of record NZ_VRUW01000052.1, read on the forward strand.
TTGCTGGCCAAGCCCCGCCTGCTGCTGATGGACGAGCCGCTGGCGGCGCTGGACGAGGCGCGCAAGGGCGAGATCCTCCCCTACATCGAGCGGCTGCGCGACGAGGCCGGCATCCCGATCGTCTACGTCAGCCACGCGGTCGGCGAGGTGGCCCGGCTCGCCAACACCGTGGTGGTGCTGGAGGCCGGCCGCGTCGCCGCCTGCGGCCCGGCCGAGGCGATCCTGCGCCGGGCCGACCTCGTCCCGGTCCACGAGGCCGAGGCCGGCGCGCTCCTCGACATGACCGTTGCCGGGCACGACCCGGAATCCGGCCTGACCCGCCTCGAAGGCGCCGCCGGGCGGCTGCTCGTGCCGCTGCTGCCGCGCGCCGTCGGCAGCGCGTTGCGGGTGCGGGTGCCGGCCCGCGACGTGCTGGTCGCCACCGCGGTGCCGATCGGCCTCAGCGCCCGCAACGTGCTGTCCGGCCGGGTCGCCGCGCTGATCCCGGACGGGCACGCGGTGATGGTGGAGATCGCCTGCGGCGGCGCGGTGCTCGCCGCCCGCCTCACCGGCGCCGCCGTCCGAGACCTCGACCTCGCGGTCGGCCGCCCGGTCCACGCGGTGATCAAGAGCGTCGCCCTCGATCCCGCCGGGATGGGCGGGCGCCGGGCGATCGAGATCTGAGGCACTTTCGCGCGAGACGGACGCCGGCTCGCGCGAAGGTCATACGGCTGCACGGCGGGTTCGATCGCCTTCCATGATCCGAAGATCGCGGAACAGGCTCTCGTAGCGGAGGATCAACCCGCGATGTCGTTCGTCCTCGACCCGAGGCAGCCGCAGAAATCGCTTCGTTCGGTTGGAAGCGAGCGTTCACGGGATGTCAGTTCACGTGTTTTCGGCCCGGTTTCCGCACCGGCACCGACATTTTTTATAGGATAAAAGTCATATTTAGTGAACCCGATCAGTCGAAATGGCTGAAACAAATGTTTAATTCGATTTGATTACCGTGACATATTGCTTCTTCGCAATGCGTGGATTCCATTGAGCTGAAGTGATGACCGGCATCGACGCGAACGAACAAGCATTCGGTCTTCAAGGCCCGGCCTCTTCAGACACCAGAGTGGCGGGCGCTTTGGGACTCGTACAGGCCGCCACCTATGCTTTCATCACCAACGACAGCAGCGGTCGTATCACCTTCGTGAACGATGCGGCCGAGGCGCTCTTCGGATACGGACCCGGCGCGATGCTCGGCCAAAACATCGATGTCGTCGTTCCTGAACGGTTTCGCGCCAGCCACGCGGCGGGTTTGGCCCGCATGGTCCGTAACGAGCCCTCCCGGATGGCCGGCCGAACGATCGAGGTCACGGCGAGACGTTGCGACGGCAGCGAGTTTCCGGCCGAATTCACGTTGTCGATCTGGAGAGACCGCTTCGGCCTCGGCTTCGGGGCGATCATGCGCGACATCTCGGAATGGCGCGCCCGCGACGCGCATCTGGTCAGGCTCGCGCATCACGACACGCTCACCGGGTTGCCCAACCGCGCGTCCTTCGAAGAGACGCTCGACGCGCGGCTCGTCGCCGGTCAGGCCACGTGCGTCCTCATGCTCGACCTCGACGGGTTCAAGGAGGTGAACGACAGTTGCGGGCACGGCACCGGCGACGCCGTCCTCCAAACCCTCGCCATCCGTCTGCCGGCCTGGCTCGGTGGAGATGCGATCCTCGCCAGGTTCGGCGGCGACGAGTTCGCCGTGATGCTGCCGGGCGCCACCGATCCACTGAAGGTCGCAGCCGGTGCCGCCGCGCTTCTCGAAGCCTTCGCGGCACCGTTCTGCGTCTTAGGTCATACCTTCCATCTGGGCGTCAGCGTCGGAGGGGCCATCAGCCCGACGCAGGGCCTGTCGGCGGGCGAACTCGTCGGCAACGCGGACTTGGCGCTGTTTCGCGCGAAGCAGGACGGCAAGCGTGTCTTCCGCTTGTTTCAGCCCGAGATGCGGAGCGCGCTGCTTTCGCGGCTGGCGATGCAGTCGGAGTTGCGCAGGGCGGTCGCGGCCGGCGAGTTCGTGCTCCACTACCAACCGCAGGTGGCGCTCGAGAACCGGTGCATCAACGGGGCCGAGGCCCTCCTGCGGTGGCGGCATCCCGAACGCGGGTTGCTGTATCCGGGCGCCTTCCTGCCGCAGCTCGAGGAGCACCCCCTGGCCCTCGAGGTCGGACGCTGGATCCTCGACGAAGCCTGTCGGCAGGCGGCGGCCTGGCGCGACGCCGGGCTCCCGATCCGGAAAATGGGCGTCAACCTGTTCACCGCCCAGGTCCGGTCGGGGACGCTGACATCGGACGTCGCCGACGCGCTCCAGCGGCACCGGTTGAGCCCGGAGATGCTGGAGCTGGAAATCACCGAAACGATCTTCCTGAAGGTCGACGAACCTGTCCTTCGCCCGTTTCGCGACCTGCATCGTCGCGGAGTCGGCATCTCGTTCGACGATTTCGGGACCGGCTACGCCTCGTTGAGTTCGCTCAAGCGTTTCCCGCTGACGCGCCTGAAGATCGATCGGGGATTCGTCCGGGACCTGATGACCGATCAGCACGATGCGGCGATCGTGCGCTCCATCATCCAGATCGGGAACGACATCGGGTTGGACATCATCGCGGAAGGGATCGAGACCGCGGACCAGGAGGCGCGGCTGCTCGAAATGGGCTGCAAGCAGGGTCAGGGATTCCTGTACGCAAAGGCGCTGCCGGCGGCGCAGTTCGAGGATCTTCTCCAAGGTTTCGGTCCCCGCCGGAAGATCGCGAGCTGATCGCCTGGGGGAAACCGGCAAGCTGGTCGGCGTTCACGGATTCCGGGCGTTTGCAGTCGGTGGCGAACGACGGGTTTCGACCCTCACGCCCGCCCGTCGACGAAGACGCGCATCAACACGTGGGCGATCGCCATCGCCGGCGGGGCGAACAGGTCGTCCGGGTGGCGGCGCTCCAGCATCGCCAGCACCTCGGCGCGGTCGAACCAGCGGGCGTCGGCGAGTTCGGTGGGGTCGGTGACGATGGTCTCGTCCAGGGCCTCCGCCGTGCAGCCGATCATCAGCGAGGACGGGAACGGCCAGGGCTGCGAGGTGTGGTAGGCGACCGAGGACACCCGCACCCGCGTCTCCTCGTAGGATTCGCGCGCGACCGCGGCCTCGATCGTCTCGCCCGGCTCGAGGAAGCCGGCGAGGCACGAGTACATCCCCTCCTTGAAGTGCGGGCCGCGCCCGAGCAGGCAGCGTTCGCCGCGACGGATCAGCATGATCACCACCGGGTCGGTGCGCGGAAAGTGGTGGGCGGCGCAGGTCGGGCATTCCCGCCGGAAGCCGCCGGCGCGGAACAGGGTCTGCGTGCCGCAATTGGCGCAGAAGCGATTGCGCCCGTGCCAGCCGAGCATCGACTTGGCGGTGGCGAGCAGGCCGAGCTCCTGCTGCGGCACCGCGCCCTCGGTGGCGATGGTGCGCAGGTCCAGCGTCCGGAAGGTGTCGTCGGCATAGGCCTCGGCCGCCTCGGGAGCCGCGACCGCGGCGAAGATCGGTCGCCCCTCGACGTGCCCGAGGAAGATCCGCTCCTGGGTGATCAGCGGGTTCGCCCGCGCGCCGTCCTCGGCGGAGAGGATCGCGCTGCCGCCGCGCAGCACGAGCGCGTCGCCGGCCATCAGCACGAGGCCGGTGTCCGGTGTGTCGGAGGCCGGCACCGCGTCCTCCGGCTGCTCCGAGGAATGGCGGACGAGCCGGCTCTGCGTGAAGCCGAGCGTCGCGAACGGATCGGGCATCGCCACCTCAGGCTGCTGCGAACTGGGCGCCGGCGCGCTCGGCGAGCTGCGCGCGGGCGTGATGCGGATAGGGCTTGCGCGTCTCGAAGCCCCAGACCGGGCCAGGCCAGGCCGGATCGGACAGGAAGCGCCCAACCACGTGGACGTGGAGCTGCGCCACCACGTTGCCCAGCGTCGCGACGTTGACCTTGTCGGGCTTGGCCAGCGCCTGCATCACGCCCGTGGCGAGGTGCACCTCGCGCCACAGTGCGGCCGCGTCGTCGGCGGCGAGGTCGGTGAGTTCGCTCAGCCCGGGCCGGCGCGGCACTAGGATCAGCCACGGGAAGCGTGCGTCGTCCATCAGCAGGACGGAGCAGAGGCCGAGGTCGCCGACCGGCACGGTGTCGGCGGCGAGCCGGGGATCGAGGGTGAAGTCGGTCATGCCAGGCGATGTAGCGCGGGCGACCCGCCCGGCGCCATGCCTTCATCGCTGGCCTGCGATCAGAGGTCGCCGGTCGGGGAGGGCGGCCGGCGTCGCGTCGTGCGGGATGTCACAAGGTGGGCTCGGTCCCCGACCGGCCGACGGCGACGAGGTCGGCGTTGACGACGCCCTCGGCATCCTTGCGGGCGAGCACGACCACGTCGGCCCCGGGGACCAGCAGGGCCTTCTCGCCCGGCGCGATCTGCGCCGTCGGCGTGCCGGGCGGGATGGTGAAGGTCTTGCTGCCGCCCTCGTAGACCAGCTCGACCTCGCGCGGCGCATCGAGCGAGAGCCCGCCGATCCAGCCCGCAGTGAGCCGCGCGTCGGGGGCGGCGTCCCAGGGCTTGGTGCCGGCTTCGAAGCCGCGCTCCGACGGCGAGTAGATCGCGACCTTGATCGGCTTCGGCTTCCCGTCGGGGCCGGGCACCGACACGATGCTGACGTAGCTCTCCGGCTTGATGTCGCGCAGCCGCCCGGCGGTGGCGATGAACAGGCGCGTCTTCACGTTCATCAGCACGGTGACCGTCTCGCCGTCCGGGCGCCGGATCCGCACAGACTCGGCGTCGCGGGCCTCGACGGTGCCGTGGTAGCGGGCGACCGATTCCTTCGGTTGCAGGGCGGAGGTCGGGGCCTGCGGGGCCTGGGCCTGCGCCGCGACGGAGGTCGCGCTCAGCGCGAGCGCGATCAGATAAGCTCGGATCACTGTGGTCAGCCCTCGATCGACCTGGATGGCCGGCGAGGCGCGAACGCCGGGCTTACGGCCGAGGTTCCAGCCGCGACGCCGCGTCCCGCGCTCAGTGCGCCATCAGCATCGGCAGGTCGGCGTGGGCGAGGAGGTGGCTCGTCGGCCCGCCGAAGATCATCTGCCGCAAGCGGCTCTGGGTGTAGGCGCCCTTGATCAGCAGGTCGGAGCCGAAGGCCTTGGCCTCGGCGAGGAAGGTCTCGCCCGGCGTCCGGCGCCCGGCGGGGAGCGCCCTGTGCTCGGCCGCCACGCCCTCGCAGGCGAGCGAGCGGGCAAGGTCCTCCGCGCTCGGGCCCGGCACCGTGCCGCCCTCGACGCTGAGCACCAGCACGCGGGAGGCCGCCCGCAGCAGCGGCATCGCGAAGGCGACCGCCCGCGCGGTCTCGGTCGAGCCGTTCCAGGCGACGACGATGGCGTCGCCGAACCGCGTCGGCGGGGTGGGCGGCGCCACCAGGATCGGGCGCCCGCCCTCGAACAGGGCCGTCTCCAGGGTGGTCATGCGCGGCGTGCCGTCGGCGGCGCCCGGGCGCCCGACGATCGTGGCCGAGAACAGGCGCGCGTACTGCCCGAGGAAGGCGTCGCCCGCCGGCACGTCCTGGCGCCAGCGGTAGCGGGCGCCGGCGCCGGCGACGTTCTCGGGAACGCAGAGGCCGTCGCGGGCATGGCGCGGGATGCCGGCCGCGTCCATGAAGGCGACGAAGCGGCCGCCGGCCTCCTCGGCCTCGGCGCGGTCGGCCTCCTCGTCGCGCAGCCAGGTCATGCCGCCGACCATGTCCACGGGCACGTACTCGGCGAGCGCCGGCCGCAGCGACACGCCCTCGATCAGGCTGCCGAAGCGCTGCGCCACGAGGCGCGTCGTCTCCAGCACCGAGGGCAGGGCGTCGTGGAGCGCGATCGGCACCAGAAGGGTCTTCATCGCGTCGCCTCGTTTGGGGTTCGCCATCGTTGGGGCGACGCTAATGCGGATCGCGGCGGCGGGAAACTCGCCGTCCCCCGGCGCTCACACGGTTTTCGGACTCGGATCGGGCGCCGGATCGAGGCGCGCGCGGGCCAGCCGCGTCATCGGGCGCTCGACGAAGGCGTGGACGAGGAGCGCTGCCGCGACGCTGGCCGCCAGCATCAGGGCGAGCGCGGCCCAGGGGTCGAGCAGGGCCGCGAGGTTCGCGCGCACCAAGACCTCGCGCAAGGCGCGCAGGGCGAAGGGGTGGACGAGGTACAGCGCGTAGGAGGCGTCGCCCAAAGCGGCGAGCGCCGACACGATCGACGATCGCCGCCCGCCTTCCGCCCGCGCATGGCCGAGCGCGGCGGCGGCGACCAGGCAGGCCGCCGGGATGCCGAGGGCGAGCGGGCGCCAGAATCCGTCGAGGTCTGCGCTTCCTTGCGCGGCGCGCCAGAGCAGGCCGAGCCCGAGGAGCGCGAGCGCCGCCCGCGCCGGCTCCCTCAGCCTCAGCCCCTCGTCACGGGTCAGCGCGATCAGGGCACCGAGGGCGAATTCCAGCATCACCGGGTTCGACCAGAAGGCGAGCGGCACCGAAGCGGGCCGCAGCCATGCCCCCGCCAGAACGATTCCTGCGAGCGCCGCCACGAGCCACGCCACACGCGGCCGTCGGCCCCAGCCGAGCCCGACCGCGAAGAGTGCGTAGAAAGCCATCTCGCAGTTCAGCGTCCAGCCGAGGCCGTAGACCGGCTGCACCGCGCCGTCCGCCCGCGCAGCCGGCCAGAACAGGAACGCGGCGACGACCGATCCGGCGTCGAGCGGGCCGCCGGCGCCGCTGAGGGCGGCCGGCGCCGCCAGCCCGACCGCGAGGTAGAGGGCGGTGACCAGCCAGTAGAGCGGCACCACCCGCGCGATCCGGTGGGCGAGGAAGCGCCGCCGGCCGTGCGGCCCGGCGGCGTGGGGAGCGGCCGCGTGGACGATGATGAAGCCAGAGATCACGAAGAACACGTCGACGCCGCCGGCCCAGGGCAGCAGCACGCTCGGCGCGAAGGCCTGGCCGGTCCGCTGCGCCAGGGCGGCCGCCTCGGATTGCGCATGGTGCATCACCACGAGCAGGGCCGCCGCCGCGCGCAGGATCTGGATCGCGATGAGCTTCACGGGCGGCGGCCTCGCGGCGGACGGGACGGCGCAGGCATGGCCGCTGTCGCGAGGTCGATCAAGCGCGGCTTCGCGCGCCGCCGCCCCGGCAAGGTCAGCCAAGACCAGAGGAACCATGGGCGATCGTCATCGTTGGTCCAGTGAAGTGCTGCCGCCGTCCGCATCGGTTGATTCCGGTCCGGGCGATGCAACGATGACGGCTTGCACGCTCACCATTCGTGACCAGAGGTTTTCAATGCTGAAGAAGTACGCAGTCCTGTCCGCCCTCGCCGTCGCCGTCTCGACCCCCGCCATGGCCCAGGGCCTGAGCGATTTCCGCCTGCAGGCGCTCCAGGCGAACGCCTTCGAGATCCAGTCGAGCCAGATCGCGCTGTCCAAGTCGCGCAACCCGCAGATCCGCACCTATGCCCAGGAAGCGATCCGCGACCACCGCTCGGCCAACGTCGCCCTCGTCGGCGGTGACCGCAACTACGTCGCCGCGCAGGGCGGTGTCGTCGGCGGTCCGGTCGACGGCCTGATCGGCGCGCCGCTGGCGGTAGCCGGTGGTGCCGTCGGCGCCGCGACCGGCGCGGCCGCGGGCGTTGTCGGCGGCACGTTGAGCGGCGGCCCGGTGGGCGGGCTCGAGGGTCTCGGCTCGGGCGCCCAGCGCGGTGCGGCGGCGGGCAGCCGCCTCGGCGGCGTGGACGTCGACCAGACCGCCGGCACCACGGTGGTCCAGCCGAGCCCCGAGCAGCAGGCGATGCTGGCGGAGCTTTCCGCGACCCCGTCGGGCGCGCGCTTCGACCGGCTCTACGTGAGCCAGCAGGTCCAGGCGCACCGGATGACGATCGGCATGACCGAGGCCTACGCCTCGTCCGGCCCGAACCCGGCGCTCCGCACCTACGCGCAGCAGGCGCTGCCGGTGCTGCAGCACCATTACGGCATGGCCCAGCGCCTGCCGGGCGCCCGCGACGCGATGTAATCACAGCGCTTCCGCCCGGCGGCGACGCCGGGCGGGGCTGACGAAAAAGGGCGGCGGGCCATCGAGCCCGCCGCCCTTTTTCGTGTCCGAAACCCCTTGCGCGGGCGCTCCGGTGGACGCGCCCGCTCGATTATCCTCAGTTGCAGCTGATCAGCGCGGACGGGCGCAGCGGCTCGCCGTTCCGGTCCGCCGCCGGCTTGAAGTCGCCGGTCTCCGGATCGCGCACCAGCAGGTCGCCGGTGGCCACGCCGAAATGCGCGCCGTGGAGCTGCAGGCTACCGTCCTCGACCCGCTCCTTGATGAACGGGAAGGTCATCAGGTTCTCCAGGCTCTGGCTCACCATCCCGTGCTCCAGGCGGGTGAGGTATTCGGGCGCGCTCGAATCGCCCGCCTTGGCCTCGGCCGGCTCGACCAGCGAGACCCACTTGCCGATGAAGTTGCCCTTCGAGAGCGGCTTGGCCTTGTCGGCGTAGGCCTTGATGCCGCCGCAGCTGGCATGGCCGAGGACGACGATGTTCTTCACCTTGAGGCCTTGCACCGCGAACTCGATCGCCGCCGAGGTGCCGTGATAGTCGCCGCCGGTCTCGTAGATCGGCACGATCGCGGCGACGTTGCGGATCACGAACAGCTCGCCCGGCCCCACGTCGAAGATCGCCTCCGGTGCGACCCGGCTGTCACAGCAGCTGATCACCAGGGTTTCTGGCTCCTGGGCCGAGGCGAGTTCCTGGAAGCGCTTGCGCTCCGTCGGGAAGCGGCCGGACAGAAAGGAGCGGTAGCCGTCGGTCAGCGCGGTTGGGAACATGATGTCTCCTGACAAAAGGAAGATTCCGTCACGGAACGAACAGCCTGAGCACCCTGTTCCACGCTCAAGTTTGTCGCCAATTCAGGATGATCGGGGCCTCCGGAACGTGCCCGGCGACCAAGCGCGCGGCGAGTTCCCCGAGGCCGGCCGGCTCGATACGCGCCTCGGTTGAGAGCAGTTCGGAGACACTCCACCAGCGCGTGCCGTGAAGCGGGTTGTCCTCGGTTTCCATCAGGCGGCTGGTGTCGACGCGGTCGTCGGGGAGCCGCACCAGGAAGTAGCGCTCGCGCGCGTCGCGTGACTGGCGGAACAGGTGGAACGGGCCGTCGCAGGCCGCGACCTGCGGGCCGATCGGGCAGTCGGCGCGGCCGATCTCCTCCGACAGCTCGCGCCGGCAGGCCGTGACGTGGTCCTCGCCGGGCTCCAGCCCGCCGCCGGGCATGAACCAGAATCGCAGCGGCTTGCCGTCCGGCTCGATCGCGTGGACCGATTCGTACTCGATCAGCAGAAGCCGGTCGGCCGGATCGAACACCAGCGCGCGGGCGACGTGGCGGATTCCGAGGGGCTGTGCGCTAGTCTGTTCGCTCATGGTCCACGTCGTTAGCAGGATTCCGGCCGCGTGCCTCTTCGAGGGGGCGCCGGCATCCAGATCACCGCCGGCAGGCCGTGCCCGTCGTGCTCCGGCGGGTCGGGCAGGGGGCGCGCGCGTCCGAGGAGGATGTCGCGGGCGACGACGAGGCCGGCCATCGCGTCGAGGTGGTCGTCCGCCCCGACCCCGCGCGGCCGCGCGCCGTGGACCAGCGTCTCCGGCAAACCGGCGGCGACGAGGAGCGCCCGGCGGAGGTCCAGTCCGGCTTGGCGCTGCGGCCCCTTCTTGCCCGCACCGAGCGGCCGGTCGCCGTTGAGGCGGCGGAAGGCGATCTCGGGATGCACCTCGTGCAGGCGCGCCGTCAGCGCGGACCGCGAGTGGAGCAGGTCGTCCACCGCGCGGATGTAGCGGAAGATGTTGAAGCATTGGATCGAGGGCGCGAAGGGTGGCGCGCTGTTGGCCCGCGACAGGGCCTTGGCCGCCGTGTAGTCGTCGGCGAAGATCGCCGCCCGCGGCGGCACCGGGAAGACGCTCGACCGGTTGGCGCCGAGGTAGGCGCGCGCAGCCCGGTCGGCGGCGCGTCCCCCGGCCGTCGCGCGGTCGGGCAGGCCGATCGGCACGTCGATCCCGACCGAGACCGGCGCCTCCGGTCCGTCGAGGCAGGCGGCGACGGTCTCGAACAGGGCCGCCCGGTGGCGGCCTGGGTCGTCGAGGTCGAGCAGCACCCCCGCCCAGGCGCCGCGGCAGCCGTCGAGTCCCGCGATCCAGCGCGCCATGCCGGCCTCCTTGTCTCGCCGTCCGGGGAACGGTATCGGCGCGTTCGTCTGACCGACCGCCGTGCAAACGAAAAGGGCCGCCATGACCGAGCGTCGTCCGTGAGCGCCGGGCTCCCCGAGGTCGGCATCCGCGGGCTCGATCCGCGGCTGGCGGGCTGGGGCTTTCCCCGCTGGGGCTCGGCGCAGGCCGCCGGCCTCGACCTCCACGCCTGCCTCGACGCGCCCCTCGACCTCGCGCCGCAGGCCGCCCCGGTGCTGATCCCCGCGGGCTTCGCCGTGCTGATCCGCGATCCCGACTGGTGCGGACTCGTCGTTCCCCGGTCCGGCCTCGGCCATCGCGCCGGCCTGGTGCTCGGCAACGGCACCGGGGTGATCGACGCCGACTACGAGGGCCCGCTAATGGTTTCGGCCTGGAACCGCAACCCGACGGGCGACCCGATCCAGATCGCGCCGGGGGACCGCATCGCGCAACTGGTTTTTACGCGCGTCGCACGGCCGCGCTTGGTGGTCTTCGAGGCGGACGAGACGGCGTCCGGGCGGGGTGGTGGCGGGTTCGGATCGAGTGGGCGGTGATGGACATGCGCGCTTCCCTCCCCGCAAAGGGGGAGGAAAGAGGGGGCGGCCGGTCGCAAGCCCAGTTTGTAAGCCTATTCCGCCGCCGCCTTCACCGCGGCGCAGCCCTCTTCGGGAAGCCCAAAACGGCCGATCGTGTCCTGCAGGCGGAGGGCCGCGTTGATCAGCGCCATGTGCGAGAAGCCCTGGGGGGTGTTGCCGCGCTGCTCGCCGGTCTTCGGGTCGATCATCTCGGCGAACAGGCCGACGTCGTTGCCCCGTGCCAGCAGGCGCTCGAACGCGGCCTTGGCCTCGCCGGTGCGGCCGTCCAGCGCCAAGCATCCGACGCGCCAGAACGCGCAGGCCGTGAACGTGCCCTCGTCTCCGGCGAGCCCGTCGTCCATCCGATAGCGGTAGATCAGGTCGCCGACGCCGAGCTCGTCCTCGATCGCGGCGAGCGTCTTGCGCAGGCGCGGGTCGCTCGGGTCGATCGCCCCGAACAGGGCCGCGCGCAGCACCGCCGCGTCGAGGTGGTGCGAGCCGTAGGCGCCGGTGAAGGCCTGGCGCTCCTCGTTCCAGGCCTTCTCCAGGTAGTCGGCACGGATCTCGGCGGCGATCCGCTCCCAGGTCTCGATCTTCTCCGGCGCGACGCCCTCGATGTTGCGGCCGATCCGGGCGGCGTCGTTCAGCGCCACCCACAGCATCGCCTTGGTGTGGAGTTGCTGGCGCGGGCCGGTGCGCAGCTCCCAGATGCCGTCGTCGGCCGCGTCGCGGCAGGCGATGGCGCGGCGGGTGAGGTTGTCGAGCACCTCCGGCAGGCGATCGTTGACCTTCTCCGGCGGGTCGTAGTCGACCGCTTCGAGGAAGACGCACAGCGCCCGGATCAGCTCGCCGTAGATGTCGTGCTGGTCCTGGCCCTCGGCGGCGTTGCCGACGAGCGGCGGCCCGACGTCGCGCCAGCCCGAGAGGTGGTCGAGCTCCTCCTCCGGCGGCATCGCCTCGGCGATGCCGTAGAGCAGCTTCGTGTCGCGGCCGAAGCTCCCGTCCGCCTCGCGCAGGAAGCGCAGGAACTCGGAGGCCTCGCGGACGTAGCCGAGCATGACGAAGGCGGTGACCGTGAAGGTCGCGTCCCGCATCCAGGTGAAGCGGTAGTCGTAGTTGCGGTTGCCCGGCACCGCCTCGGGCAGGCCGGCCGTGGCGGCTGCGACGATGGCGCCGGTCGGCGAGTAGGTCAGCAGCTTGAGGCAGAGCGCCGAGCGCAGGACCGCGTCGCGATAGGGGCCGTGATAGGTGCAGCGGTCGCTCCAGCGCCGCCAGTAGTCGATGGTGGCCTCGGCGCGGCTCTCGGCGCCGGCGAAGTCGTCGATCGCGGCGCGCTCGCCGTCCTCGCCGTGGGTGAGCACGAGGTAGGCGGTCTCCCCCGCACCGAGGGCGAACCGGCTCTCGGCGATCGCGCCGTCGAGGCTCGGCTCCGGCGCGGCGTTGACGCGCAGCCGCTGCTTGCCGGCCTCGAACAGCACCGTGGCGCCGTCGGCGATTGGGATGCCGTCGCAGCGAGCGTAGTCGAAGGTCGGGCGCACGGTGAAGCGCCCGGCGACGTGGCCGTCGAGGCAGGTGAGCAGGCGGACGAGCCGGCTCTCGCCCTCGCCGTCGGGGCCCTCCTCGGGCTCGGGGGTCGGCGGGTTGACCGGCATCACGTCGACGAGCCGGGCGCTGCCGGTCTCGGTGACGAAGGTCGTCTCCAGCACGTTGGTCTCGGGCAGGTAGCGCCGCGAAGTCGAGCGCAGGCCCTCGAACGCGATGCGGCAGGAGCCGCCCTTGTCGTCGTCCAGCAGCGCGAGGAACAGGGCCGGGGAGTCGTGCCGCGGCCAGCACAGCCAGTCGACCGAGCCGTCGCGGGCGATCAGCGCGGTCGAGTGGGTGTCGCCGATGACGGCGTAGTCTTCGATGGGTTTATACAAGATGCGTTTCCCGGGGGCTCGACCCGTTCTAACGCGCCGCCCGCCCGGTTCGACCGCGCCCGACGAAATGTCACATAGGTTTATAATGCGGGCTCACGCCCCGGCGTGGAATTCCGCGACGTGCTCGGCGACGATCGCGTCGAACGAGGCGTCGGCGGTGAAGCCGAGCGCGTGCGCGCGGTCGGTGGCGAAGGCTTCGGGCCAGGTCTCGATGATGCGCGCGACCGCGTCGTCGGGCTCGCGGCGGATCAGGGCGACCGCCTTGTCGCCGCCGACCTTGCGCAAGGCCTCGATCTCCTCCGCCACGGTGGCCGACACGCCCGGCAGCGTCAGCGACCGGCGCAGGCCGAGGCGGCCGAAGTCGAGCCCGGCCGCGTGGAGCAGGAAGCCGGTGGCGGCTGAGGGGCTGGCGAACCAGTGCCGCACGGTGTCCGGCACCGGCAGGATCGCCGGCCGGCCGGCCAGCGGCTCGCGGATGATGCCGGAGAAGAAGCCGGACGCCGCCTTGTTCGGCTTGCCCGGGCGCACGCAGATCGTCGGAAGCCGTAAGGAGATGCCGTCGAGGAAGCCGCGGCGGGAATAGTCGGCGAGCAGCAATTCGCCCATCGCCTTCTGGGTGCCGTAGGAGGAGGCCGGCGTGACGATCCAGTCGTCGCCGATCACCGGCGGCAGCGGCGGCCCGAACACCGCGAGCGAGGAGGTGAACACCACCTTCGGCCGGTAGCCGTCCGCCGCATGCGCGCGGCGGATCGCGTCGAGCAGCAGGCGGGTGCCGTCGAGGTTGACCCGGTAGCCGAGCTCGAGGTTCGCCTCCGCCTCGCTCGAGACCACGGCTGCAAGGTGGAACACGATGCCCGGGCGCCCGGCGATCGCCGCGTCCGCCGCCCCCGGCGCGGTGAGGTCGGCGGCCTCGGTGCGGACGGTGCCGGCAAAACCCGCGGGCGCGTCGGGCTGGACCACGTCGATCAGGGTGAGCGCGTCGAGCGGGTGGTCGCCGACGGTGCCCGATGCGACCAGGGCCTTGGTGAGGCGGCGGCCGATCATGCCGGCGGCGCCGAGGATCAGGGCGTGCATGGGAAGCTCCTTGGGCGGTGGGCTGACGATGGGATTGGGTGCGCCGATCCTCCGGCCAGCCGTTTCACCACCGTCATTCCGGGGCGCCATGGGCGAGCCTGGAATCCAGAACCGCCGGCGGTGCCGGACCTTGCCGCCTCGGCGGCTCTGGGTTCCGGGCTCTGCTTCGCAGCCCTGGAACGACGGTGGTGAAACGGGCAGCCGGTAAGAGAACCCCGCTCACCGCATCAGGTCGAGGGCGCGCAGGAAGAAGTCGCGACCGCCGAAGTTGCCGGACTTCAGCGCCAGCAGCATCGGGTCGCCGCCGGCGGTGCGCAGAACCGGCACGCCGGCGGCGATCTCGGGCCCGAGCAGGAAGGCCTTCAGCCCGAGGTGGTCGACCACCGCCCCGGAGGTCTCGCCGCCGGCGACGACGAGGCGGCGGACGCCGCGGGCGACGAGGTCCGCGGCGAGCCGCGCCAGGGCCGCCTCGACGGCGTGGCCGACGGCGGCGACGCCGTGCTTTGCCTGCAACGCGCGCACGGCGTCCGGCGCGGCGCTGCTGGCTATCAGGACCGGGCCGTCGGCGAGGCGCGAGGCGGCCCAGGCGAGGGCCGCCTCGCGTTCGGCGGGGCCGGCCATGAGTTTTTCGATGTCGAGGTGCAGCACGGCCATGTGCGCGGCCGCGGCTTCGATCTGCGCCAGCGTCGCCTGCGAGCAGCTGCCGGCGAGGCACGCGGCGTGGCCGCCGACCGGCGCGCCCGCCATGGCGTCGGC
>NZ_VRUW01000053.1:0-33341 GCF_008039475.1 Methylobacterium sp. WL12
CCCCTGATCAGCCCGGCTGCGCCACCCCGACCCGCTTCGCCGGGCTGATCAGGGGCGTCCCGCCATACCCATCCGGGGGGTCAAAGTTCGACGCCGATCCAGGGTCAATGTTCAACGCTGTTTGACATCCAGACCGCCTTCCTGCCCCTGGTGGGCGGCGTCGTCCTAGCCCTGATCCTCGCCCTGTTCCTCCGGGAGACCGGCACGGCCGAGCAGGTCCCCCTCGCGCAGGACGGCACGAAGCCTTTCGTCTCAGTCCTGGCGCCCGCCTGAGCGGCTTCAACCCAAATGCCTTCTCGAACGCCCTCACGCCCAAGGATGACCACATGGATGTCGCGGTCTTCAGCACCAAGCCGTACGACCGGCGTTTCCTCGACGCGGCGGTCGCGGGCCGCCACGCCCTGACCTACATCGATGCGCGGCTCGACCGGACCACGGCAGTCCTCGCCGAAAAGGCCCAGGTCGTCTGTGCGTTCGTCAACGACGCGGTCGACGCCGCCGCACTCGATACGTTCGCACAGCTTGGGGTTCGCCTCGTCGTCCTGCGGTCCGCAGGGTTCAACAACGTCGACGTCACCGCAGCCAAGCGGCATGGCATCGTCGTCGCCCGGGTCCCGGCCTACTCCCCCGAGGCCGTCTCAGAGCATGCCGTGGCGCTGATGCTGTCCCTCGACCGGCATATCCATCGTGCCTACTCCCGGGTTCGGGACGGCAACTTCGCCCTCGAAGGCCTACTCGGGTTCAACCTGCATGGCCGGACCGTGGGAATCGTCGGGACCGGCCGGATCGGCCTCGGCGTCGCCAGGATCATGCTGGGGTTCGGCTGCAAGGTCCTGGGATACGACGTAGAGCCGAGCCCGGCCTGCGAGGCCATGGGCGTCGTCTACCGCCCGCTCCAGGACCTGCTCGCCACCTCGGACATCATCTCCCTGCACTGCCCCCTGACGCCGGAGACGCACCATCTCATCGATGCGGCCGCCATCGGCGTGATGAAGCGCGGCGTGATGCTGATCAACACCAGCCGCGGCGCCATCATCGATACCAAGGCCGTCGTTGCCGGCCTGAACGTGGGGCGGATCGGACACCTCGGCCTCGACGTCTACGAGGAGGAGGAAGAGCTTTTCTTCGAGGACAAGTCCGACACGGTGATCCGGGACGACGTCTTCGAGCGCCTGCTGATGTTCTCGAACGTGCTCGTCACCGGGCATCAGGGCTTCTTCACGGTCGAGGCGATGACGGCCATCGCCGAGACGACCGTCGCCAACATCGACGCGTTCGAACGGACGGGACGACCGGTCCACGAGGTCCTCTGACCCCGCGGGGGCGCGTACCCTCACCAGTGGAGAACACCTTGATGCCCCACGTCACCCTGACACTCGCCCGCGGGCCGGCTTTCCCCGATGGAAGCGTCGACCGCGGCTACGAGATCGACGCGCCCCTCGACGCGGGGGGAGAGCTCGATCCGGTACTCTGGCGCGAGATGCGGGACTTTTGCCGCGTCCGCCGGTTCTGGCTCGGGGAGCCGTACCGCGACGGGCGCTTGATCCACCGGCAGGGTGGCTTCGGCGGAGGCACGTAGCTGATCGACTACGACGACAGGACGACGGATGACGACGAGCCTGGCTACCGGCTGGGCAGCCACCGTTTCGTCGAAGGCGAGTATCTCTCAATCAGCGAAGACGACACGATGCGGACCTTCAGGGTCGCCAACGTTCGTCGGTCGTGACGGTGCACCGGGAGCGGGTTCCGACGTGTATGGTCGTCCGCCTGCGTCGTCGAGGGTGCTATGGCCGGGGCCGGCGTCACCCGTAGGTGGCCGCCCCGACGGTCGCACAGGCGAGATCCTGTTCCCGTGATGCCTCGCCGTAGACGCCTATGGCACCAATGAGGGTGCCATCCCGCCGAAGGGGAATGCCGCCGCGCTCGTGGAACGCCGCGGTTCCCTCGCCTTCGACGACGGAGCAATAGAGGTCGTCCCCGGGCGGGGGCATGATCTCGCTGGGTTCGCCCGAAATCGCGGAAGCGACGGCCTTTCCGATGGCCCTCCGCGCGGTCATGCAGCCCGCTCCGTCCATCTTCGAGAAGGCGACGAGACGGCCCTGCGGGCCGCAGACCGCGACGCTCACGGTGATCCCGAGCCGGCAGGCCTCGGTGACGGCGCACCCGACGATTGCGGTCGCCTCCTCCAACGTAAGGTCGCGGTCATCGACCATGGAAACGCGGGCGTTCATGACCGGTCGTCCCGGGTCAGCATCCTGCGCCCGAGCGCCAGCAGCTGGCTGTCCGTCGCCGTCGAAAGGTCGATGGTCGCGGTCGCCACGACGCGTCCCTGTATCTCGTGGTGATGCTCGCGCAGGCGATCCGAGAGGACGGCCATCGCGCTGGCCTTGCCGGTCCCGTGGCCGACGATGGCCACGCGCGGCGCTCGTGAGACGGCCTCGGCGATGCGGTCGAAGTAGCCGAGGTCCTCGGGCGAGCGCTGGCCGCGATGGTTGCCGTCCTCCTTGTGGGAGAGATGGTGGATGTCGCCCTTCGGGTCGTAGGGCCGCAGGGTGGTCTCGATCTCGCCGCCCGCGGTCTCGGGATCGAGGCGATAGATCCGCGCCTCGTGGTGGTCGATGACGATGAGTGCACCGCTGTCGGCTGCGACCTCGGAGGTCTCAAGGATCTCGGTCGAGTAGGGCGACAGCCCGGCATCCTGCATCAGGTGGCGCAGGCGCTCGACCTCGCGCGGGTCCATGTCCTTGTCCCGCGGACGGAGGAAGGTCGCAGTCCGGCCGGCGACGGTGAAGCCCCACTTGTCGTCGCGCTTCTCCTCGGTGCTGCCGATCCGCCCGACGAAGGCCACCACCTCGCGCCATTCCAGGTTGTTGCTGGCAGGGTGGTGGAAGATCCGGCCGAGGAGGGTCCGGTCGTGACCGTGTATCAGGGCATTGATCATCGAAGGGGTTCCTGACGGACTCCGCACCGGGCGGCCTGCCCGGTGCGGTGGCGTGGGAGCTTCGCGGTTCGCTCAGACGACGCGGATGTCGTTGTCGACCGTCGTCGCGCCGGGGGCGCCCCAGGCCGTCCATCCGGCCAACTGTCGGTCGTACCAAGTGTGGACCGTGCCGCCGAGGTGGACGACACCGCCGTGGGCGGTGACGCTGATGGTTTTCGGGTCGTACCAGCTCCGATGAAGCGCCATGGTGATGTCGGCGCTGATGTCGGTCGCGTTCGGATGCGGGTTGATCGTGATCAGGTTCGTGATGCCGACCACGCCGAGCATCCCGCGGATGTCATGCTCCGCGGCCGCCCTCTGGTACTGCCACTCGACCTTGCCGGTGAGCGTGACCCAGCCCTTCTCGACCTTCACTTTCACCGCCTCGTCCGGAACGGAGACGTTCCAATCGAGGCGCTGCACCAGGGCGGCGGCGATCTGGTCGTCGCTTTTCCTAGCCTCGAACGGCAGGCGGACCTCGATCTCCTCGGTGACGGCACGGACGCCCTTGACGCGTCCGGCGGCCTTCTCGGCGGCGTGCTTCTCCATGTAGTTCTGCACGTGGCCGGTCAGGGTCACGACACCGTCCTTGGCGGTCACGCCGATATGGGCTGCGGTCACGCTCGGCTCCCAGCTAAGCTCGGCGAGGACGTTCGTCTGAAGCGTCTTGTCCATGGTCATGATCTGTTTCCTGGATCGTGGAGGATGCGGCCCGTCTCCGGCGGCGCCTGGCGAGGCCGGGTAGGAAGGGTGCGAGGCCCGTCGGCATGGGAACCGCCTCTTGGGTGTCCCGGCGGCAGGACGGTTCCGTCGGTGCCGATGGGACGGACCCTAATCGCCGGTCACATGGGGTCCTTGATCCAGCGCAAAGTCCGTCGGTGTCGATACGCGCATGCTGGCCATGACGTCGGGGTGGCCAAGACACTCGCCCCGGAAAGGACGGACTATGACAGGGTCGACCAGGATCGCGTACGCCGCCCTCGGGGCGCTTCTCGTCGGGACGACGGTCCAGGCGGCTCCCGCCGAGGAAACCCGCGCCCTGTCCAACGGCCCGAACATGCCGCGATCCGACGAGGTGGTGCCGAGCGATATCCGCCCGCAGGACCCACTCGCCACCGGAACGATGCGGAAACCCGACGCGCCAGTACCGAAGCCTCGGTGGTATGACCTCAGGCGGCCGCCTGTCCGCCCTCCGGGCCTCTAACGGCATCGCTGCCGAGGCGCGGACGATTGGGAGGACGGCAGGCACACTACTCACTCCCGGTCGTTCGCCTGTGGGCCCAGGCTCAGTGCGCCGACATCCGGGCGAGACGCGCCTGGTCAAGGAGGCGAACGCCCCCGGGCACGATCAGTAGGCAGCCGTCCCGGTCAAGGCGCGACAGGGTCCGGCTCACCGTCTCGATGGTCAGGCCGAGGTGGTCGGCGATGTCCAGGCGCCCCATCGGCAGTTCGAGGGTGACCGCGGATAGCCCGATCCGGACGTAGCGTTCCTGGAGCCCCACCAGGAACGCACCGATCTTCTCCTCCGCAGTACGCCGCCCGAGAAGCATCATCATATCCTTGGCCCGGGACAGTTCCTGTCCGGTGATCTCGTGCAGGTGCATCATCAGGCCGGGATGTCCGCAGATCAGGTCCTTGAACGCCAGCCGTTCGAACCGGCAAGCGGTGACCGAACCGAGTGCGTCCGCGGAGACGGCGAACCGGTCGAGCAGGGAAAGCCCGAGGAAGTCGCCCGGGAACGCGAAGCCGGTGACCTGCCGGCGCCCGTCCGGGAGGATGCGGTACAGGCGCAGCGCCCCCGAGGTGACGTTGAAGACCGAGCAAGCGGGCTCGTCCTGTCCGTACAGTGTCTCTCCGTGCGCAAGCGAGACGCGCCGGCTCAACGGCTCCAGGACATCGCGTTCCACCAGCGGCAGGGCCGCCGAGAGGCTGATGAGGCGGGCCTTTCCGACCCCGTTGCGAAGGTACGAATTCGGGATGGGCCGGTAGGGTGCGGGAATGACCGTAAGTGGATGGATCGACATGGCTCTGTCCTTCCGGTTCGGTAAGGCCTCGTCGAACGGCCAGGGAGATACGTCGCGTCAGCGACCGCGCCAGCGCTCGGTCGCACGGACACGCTCCGCATGCCGGGCGAGGTCGAGGAAGTCGTTCCGGGCACCCTCGTCGAGCTTGAAGGCGCGCTGCAGGACGCCGGCGGCCAATCGGACCGCGACGTCGTCCCAGGCACGACTGTCTTCCGCTCCGTCACGCACGGTCGTGACCGACTTGGCTAGAACGGAAAAGGCGTCGGCTCTGAACATTGTGACCTTTCGGAGAGGGAGATCCAGGTCGGTCTGTGCCTAAGTATAACGTGCATGAGGTGCCAGGGCGCGGAACCAAAAGCGCCGACCGGAGACGCAGTTTTGCTTACATCCCGAGACCAAGGGTCTATGTTCGCCACTCAATCGACCCGCAGGATCTCGCACAAGGGCGCCGTGGCCGAGAAGAGGACGCCAGCCGGGCGGTAATCGATCTCGGCGGTCCCGCCAATTTCGACCGCCAAGGCGCGTTCGATCATCCGGGACCCGAAGCCCGTCCTGGTCGGCGGAGCGACGGCCGGCCCCCCCGCCTCCTGCCAGGTGAAACGCAGCCGTTCCAAGCCGTCGACGTCGAGGATGTCCCACGTCAGCAGGACGCTTCCGGCCGCCGTGGACAGGGCTCCATATTTGACGGCGTTGGTGGCGAGTTCGTGCAGGGCCATGGCGAAGGCCAGCGCGACCCGCGAGGCGAGCTGGACGCTAGGCCCCTGGCACGTGAAGCGCCCCTCCTGGTCTGTCCCGAATGGGCGCAGCGCGACGCCGACGACCTCGCTTAGGGTCGCCCCCT
This sequence comes from Methylobacterium sp. WL12, assembly GCF_008039475.1. Classification (NCBI taxonomy): domain Bacteria; kingdom Pseudomonadati; phylum Pseudomonadota; class Alphaproteobacteria; order Hyphomicrobiales; family Methylobacteriaceae; genus Methylobacterium; species Methylobacterium sp. WL12. Next base: position 5,846 of record NZ_VRUW01000053.1, read on the forward strand.
CCCAGGTGTCGCGGATGAGCACGTCGTGCGCGGCCGACAACGCCAGGATGCGGGCGTCGAGGATGGTCTCGGCCTCTTCCAGGGAGGCGGACCTGCGGAGGGTCTGGCGGACGATGGACTGCACCGTCGCGAGGGTGTTCTTGACCCGGTGGGCCAGTTCCTTCGCCAGCAGGTCGCGGTGCGCCTCGACCCTCCTGCGGTCGGTGATGTCGAGCGAGATGCCGGCGATGGTCAGGGCCGTCCCGTCCGTTCGGTAGGAGGCATGTCCGCGGGCGTGTATCCAATGGACCGCCCCGTCCGGGTAGGTGATCCGGAATTCGTGGTCGTATTGCGTGTCCCCGGCGATGGCCGCCGAAACCGCTCCCTGCATGCGTCCCCTGTCCTCCGCGTGGACACCCTCGATCCAGGCCTCGTAGGTAAAGGGGGCGAGGGGATCGCGTCCGAAGTTCACCTTGCATCCCTCCGATGCGTCGAGCGACATCGTCGCGAGGTCGAGGGTCCAGGAACCGATGCGTCCTGCCTCCTGGGTGAAGCGGAGGCGCTCCTCGCTCAGGGCCAACGCGGCCGCATGCGCCTTCGCCTCCGTGGCAAGCCGGTCGAGGATCACCACCCCGTGCACGTCCGGGTCGCGGAACACGGCGGGCGGCGAACCAAGGATCGGAGGCGCTTCCACTCTTGTCCGAGGTCTCGCGCGGCGCTGTCCCAACGCGGAAAGGAACGATGTGACGGTCATGTCCGGCCTCGTTTCAGGCGGCTGCGGCGGGTGCGAGCGCGATGTCGAGATGGACCGGGTTGTGGAGGGTGTTCGCCGCCGGCGACCACAGGACCGTATGCCTGACGAGCGCCGCCAGTGCCTTTCGGGACGCATCGGCGTCCATCCTCACCGACACCCGGATGCTCTCGAAGCCGATGGTCCTCGGTTGCCGGTCGCCGTCGCCCCAGACCGAGGTCATGTGGATGTCGGCTTCGACGTCGAGTTCCAGCGAGCGGATCCGGATGCCCTGGGCGAGGGCGTTGGCGTGGATACCGATGGAAAGGCATGAGCCGAGGGCCGCGAGCAGGGCCTCGGAGGCGTTCGGGGCGCCGGCCTCGCCGAGTGGACCCTCGGGCGCGTGCTCCGTCACCGGCTGTGGCGGCAGGTCCCGGATGTAGTTGAGCTGGCTCAGCCTTCCTTGCGCGACAGTGCGGCAGCGCAGGGTCCGGACGGCGGTCGGGTCTGCCTTGCCCTGGTCGATCACCGTCTGGAGTTCGCGCTTGTCGATGGGTGCGGCGGCTCCAAGACCTGGTTTGACGGGTGGTGATGCCATCGAATTCTCCAGGGAGGAAATAGTGGCCAGGAGAATCCTCGGATGACGAAAATATTTCCTGCGTGGTTATTTCCTGCCATTCAGCATAGGCTCATCCGCGACGAAGTCGGCCACCAAAGCTGACGAGGAGGAATGCGAAAACGGATCGCGGGGAGCACATGCTGGACTGGGACGACCTGAGATTTTTTCTGACGCTCGTCCGGCACGGCAGCCTTTCAAGCGCCGCCAAGGTGCTTCACGTCTCGCAATCGACCGTGGGACGGCGCCTGAACTCGCTGGAGGCGACCCTCGCGGTGCGCCTGCTCAACCGGACCCCCGACGGCTACGTGCCGACGCTGGCCGGGAAGGAAGTCCGCGAGAAGGCCGAGCGTCTGGAAGCCGAGGCCTTGGCCCTTGAGCGGGATGTCACAGGCCGCGACAGCCGTCTACGGGGGCTGGTGCGGGTGACCTGCGCCGAGACGATGGCTGCCCACCTGCTGGCACCGAGCTTCGCCGGCCTGCACGCCAGGCATCCCGACATCATGATCGAGCTGATCCCCAACCCGAGGGAACTCAGCCTGGCGATGCGCGAGGCGGACATCTCGGTCCGCATGCGGCAGCCCGAGCAGAACGACCTCGTGGTGCGTCGCATCGGCGGCATCGCCTTCGGCCTCTACGCCACGTCGGATTACATCAGGGAACGGGGCGACCTGAACTTCGTCGAGGGCTGCCCGGACCATCACCTGATCACGCAGATGGAGGACAGCCAGGAGATGACGCAGTCGGCTTGGCTGACCGAGATGGCCTCGATGTCCCGTGTCGTCCTGCAGACGAGCAGCCACGAGGCCGCCGTGCAGGCCGCCGCCAGCGGCGGCGGGCTGGCTTGCCTCGCCCGTTTCCGAGGGGACGACGAGCCCCGGCTGATCCGGATGGACGTGCCGACGGAACCCCCCAGCGCCGACATCCTCCTGCTGGTCCACAAGGACAACCGCGACACGCCGAGGATACGGACGGTGCTCACGCACATCACGGAAAGCCTCCAGGCGCTCGCCCACCTCCTCCAGCCACCGGGCGCGAACGAGGAGGACGTGCGGGCCGTTGGCGCCTGATGGGCCGCCTTCACCCACCGACGTGGGCAGGCCTTGATCCAGAACAAAGTATCGAGGGAGCCGACGGGTCAAACCCGGGGGATGGACGGGGCGAGCAGTCTTTGGGCGCCCGACAACCCGGAACACGAACATGCAACGGCCAGCCAGATCCATCGCCCTCGGAGCGGTCCTTTCGCTCTCCCTGATGGCCCCGCTCCAGGCAGCCGAGGAGCCGAAGGCCGGGCCAATGGCGGATACGGAGGCCAAGCCGGCGCAGGTCTGCCTCGACCACCTCAAAGCGTTCGACGCGCAGATGGAAAAGGACGGCTACTGGCTGGGCGGGTCCGGCTACGGATACGGCTATCCCCTTGGCGGCTACTGGTTCGGCGGCATGGCCGGGAACAACGGCATGGCGATGGGCGCCGCGTCCGCGATGATGGGGTACGCAAACGCCCGCCCCGGATACGAGGTCCGGGTGCTCCTCTCCGCCGCCGACATCTTGGCGCGCCACGGTAGGCAGCAGCCATGCGAGGACGTGCTGCTCCAGATCCAGGCCAGCTACGACCGGTACAAGACCGGCATTCAGGGCCGTGACCTCCGGGTCGCGAACGCCCTGGGCTTCCGAAAGCAGGAGCTCTCGTTGGCGCGGCCAGTCTTGAGCCGGTCCGCCGCCTTCCGGTCGGACGACCTGCTCGGGAGCGAGGTGCGCACGCCGGGCAACGTGGCGCTCGGCAGCGTGGACGACATCGTCATGGGGCCCGAGGGCGGCGGGATCGCCTACCTCGTCATCGCCCGCGGCGGCGTTTTCGGCCTCGGCGAACGCCACGTCGCGGTCCCGTGGGACCGGTTCAAGGTCTCGCCCAACCTGAACATCCTCGTCCTCGATACGACCAAGGACGCCATGGACCAGGCTCCGCGTATCGTCGAGGGCCGGTTCGTCAAAGCGGAGCCGTTCTCCCTGCAGACGGCGAAGGCGGACGCCTATTGGGGCGCCGCCTCCAAGACCCCGCAGGTCGATTGAGAACACCCCCATCGGCAGGCCCGCCCTGCCGTCCGCATCCCACACCACGAATGGATCGCGACATGAGAACGACGACGGTACTGACTGCGACCTTCCTCGCCCTGACGACGATAACGACGGCGATGGCGCAAACGCCGATGGCACCTTCCACGGATGCCGCGGCGACGATGCGGGAGGCCGGGCGCGAGGCGAACGAGGCCGCCGATGCGGCCCGTGAGGCGGCCCGGCTCGCGATGCAGGCCTCGAAGGCGGCGGTGAAGGGTGCACCGAAGCAATCTGCCGACATGATCGGGAAGCTCGTCACCGACGCTGCGGAGGCCGCCAACCGGGCCGAGACGAAGATCGCCGCGGCCAACAGGGCGGCGGGGGTCTCGGCGAACGCCTCGATGCGCAAGGCCGCCGATTCCGCGCAGAAATCTGTGGAGGCGACGCAGGCGGCGGTGCAGAAATCACAGGATGCCGTCGCGGCCTCAATCAGCTCCAACATGGCGGCGATACGTCGGGCGGCATCCGGAGCGCGTGCATCCATCATTCGCGCGGCAGCGGCCACCGCGAACGCCGCCCGCGCCGCTCGCGAGGCCGCCAGGACGACCTGGGACCGCGACATGGCGCAGAGCCAGGTCCGCGGCTGACGAGGGCCGCACGCGGCTGATGGGCACCAAATCGGGGGAAGGGCGATGGCGATGAGCAAGATGGCACGGATCTGCGAGGAAGCCGCACACCAGCATGACCGGGCCGCCGCCCACTACCGGCATTCGGCCAAGCATCTTGCGAACGGAGAGCACGCCGCCGCCGCTAAGGAGCGGGACCTCGCCCTCGACCACTCGGAGAAGGCCCGGATCGACGAGGTCGGGCTCCGACCCGATGGCATCGTCTCCCACGAGCGCACGATGTCCGAGGCCGCCTGGCACTTCATGGGCTAAACGCCCAGGCCACCTTAGGATCCCACGCACCCCGACGAGAAAGCCCCGGTGCCCCCGAGTGGCCCGACCTTACTTTCCCGAACCCGTCACCGGCCCATCCCTTCTCAGGCCGATCGGCGCCCTCTGCCGGAGCCGTGCGGCGTGCCGAACTACGGGCCCGGAGGTCATACCCAGACAGCGGGCTTCAGAACAATGTCCGCTTACAGGCAGGCGGTGAAACGCGATGAGCGGCTGGGTTGGGTCGCAAGCCGAATGACCACTCTGGGTGGTAAGCGGTCGGTCAGCTTTTGTGCGCGAAGAACCAGAGTCCGGACACGAATGGATGCGCCGTATCGGCGGCGAACCATCCAAAAAACTCAGAGATCATCACCCTGCTAGAAGCTGATTGACGTTTAGTGCTGCATCTCTCGGAATTGCGAATAGTCGTATGGCATCCGAATGTCCCCGGATCGTGTGAAACCCTCGGTCGGTGAACCTTCTTACCGCCCCCTCACTTCCCTCGCTCTGCATGCGCCTGACAACAGCGTCCGTGATCAGGATCGAGGCCTTAGCTTCACGGCAGTGATGCTCGACGCGGCTCGCAACATTCACGGTATCGCCCAGGACCGTCAATTCGAGCCGGCTCTCGCATCCGACATCGCCGAGCACGACAGCGCCGTAATGGATGCCGATGGCAACGGCGACCGCTTCCAGTCCCGACGCCGCACGTTCATCGTTCCATGCCTGGAGCCTCGCCTGCATGGTCAGCGCACATCGTACGGCGTTCGTGGCACTCAGGTCGTTCACTACGGGCAGGCCAAATACCGCGATCAAACCGTCGCCCGTGAACTTGTCCACGGTGCCCTGGTGCTCGAACACACTGGCGCTCAAGGTGCATAGTAATTCACGAAGCATGGCGATCACGTCCTGCGGCTGCAGAACGCTGCAGAATTTCGTGAACCCGATCATATCGACGAACAGAACCGCGGCAGGCTCGTAGCGTGTCGTCGATAGCGCGATGTCGTTCGTAGCGATTTGCTCGACGATGGCAGGCGGAAAAAATCGAGCTAAGTTGTCTTTTTCCTTGCCGACCATGATTAGCCGCTCACGAGTGGCGATGTTTAGCAGAGCCAGTTTCGTCGTGATCGCAATGGCGGCGAGGCTGATCAATGTCCGGGCCGAGGCAGCACTATCCAGATCTGCTCCGTGAGTGATGATGTAGCTCAGGCCCGTTAGAAACGCACAGAACGCCGCAGTTCTGATCGTACCAAGGCGCTTAAACCAAAGGGTCGCCAGAACCACGACGACGCTATATAGAACAGCAACGGCGAAATGTAATGGACTCCATGTATCGAGTAGAAATATAACGATTGCGGATATAAAAACGTAACTCAACGAGGCGGAACCTCGAATAAATTCGAATACCCTTCCCTGCACACCTGCGAATCTCATCGGGGAGGAAACTTCAGACTGCACAGCAGATGCTCCCTCTGGATCGATCACAACCCAAATTACAGAAAAGCTAAATTCGCGATTATTTTGGGATTTCTTAATCCACAGACGCTCCCCGAGCAAGCTTTACAATTTTCTCGTACCGTCGATCTGAATGGGGACGGAATGACGGACATCTCGATGGGTCATGAGGCTTTGGTTGCCGCTCCGCTGCAGCGGGGCGACAGCTACATGACATCCATATGTCTCTTGCAGGGGTTCAGAATACCCGCCGCCGGTCTCAGCGTGCGATGAATCCGCCGTTGATGAACAGGGTCTGTGCCGTAACCCAACCGCTGCTCGGACCGGCCAAGAAAGCGATGAGGGGCGTGATCTCATCGATCTCGCCCAGGCGATTCTGGACGCTCATACCCTTCAGGAATTCAGTGGAATGCTCGGTTTCGGCCGGGTAGAAAAAGGACGTGTTCAAGGGACCCGGCGCGACTGTATTGACCGTGACACCCCGAGCGCCGATTTCCTTGGCCAGGGCACGGGTGAAATGTTCGAGGGGCGCCTTCGACCCTGCGTAGATCGAGTACAGTCCGGTGGTGGCGGCCTGTAGCGTCGTCCCTATGTTAATGATCCGACCGTGATCCGAGATGCGTTTCGCGGCCTCCTGCATGCAGAAGAAGGCAGCCTTGGTATTGACCGCGAAGCTTTGGTCGAAATCGTCCTCAGTGATCTCCACGAAGGGCTTTTTCACCACCTTGCCGACGGTGTTCACCACAATGTCCAGTTGTCCGAACTGACGGTCGATAGCATCGAAGAGTTCTGTCACTTCGCTGACCCGAGCAAGGTTCGCACTGACCAGGAGAGGGGTGCTGCCAAGGTGCTCGATCTCGGCGGCGGTCTCCTCAGCCTCGCCGCGCGAACGCTCGCCATGATAGTGAACCGCCACGCCGCGACAGCCATTCTGCGCTAGCATCACAGCATAGGCCCTGCCTTGGTTACGCGTTGCGCCAGTAACTAATCCGATCTTACCACTGAGATCCCCGCCTGAATTTGTATTTGTCATAGTCTTCCCTCTTTGTTGAGCAGAAGAAAACTAGCCGAAGCTCCCAAGCTTGGCTTTCAGAAATTGCGCGTTCGTAGTAGAAGCCGCGCATTCCGGACGGAAAGCGATCATGGATCAACTCGACCAGCCTGGCTTTCCCGACGTCGCCACCGCCGAAGATCCCGTGCCGAACTGGGGGCGGCTCGTCCGAACGGATTTCGGCACGGCGGCGTGGAATAAGCGAGATGCCGGGGAGATCAGCCAAACCATTCCCCATCATTTGGTATTGTTCTCGTTCGCGCCATTCGCAAATCGCGAGACGCGGTTAGGTGGGACGAGGATACGCACTGCGTCCGCCACCAGCGGGATGTGCGAGATCGTGCCTGCTGGTGCGGATTACTGGGCGCGATGGCACGAGCACAAGGAGGTCGCGGCTTTCGCCCTGTCGGAACGCTGGCTCGATAAGGTGGCGCAAGACAGCTTCGACTTGCCATCAGCAACCGTCATGTCAGACGCATTACCGGTCCTGGATCGCCGTGTGGCCATTCTAGGCGAAATGCTCCGTGACGAGCTCCGATGCGACGCCGATACGGGCATGCCAGACCTGCAATTGGACTCGCTGTTGAACCTTTTGGGGTTCCACTTGCTCAAGCAATATGGCGCCCGCAGCGTAAAACAGGTCGGTGCCGGTTTGTCCGATCGACAGTTCAGGCGGCTGCGGGATTACATGTCTGCGAATTTTGCCGGTACCGTGAAGCTTGACGACATCGCGAGCGTTGTCGGTCTCTCGTCCAGCCAATTGCTCCGCACCTTCCGGCAGCGCACTGGCACGAGCCCTCATCAGTACCTTACCCGCATGCGTCTCGATCATGCGCGTACACTCATCCTCGGTGGACCCATGACTCTGGCAGAGATCGCTTTGACATGCGGGTTCTCTAGCCAGAGTCACCTGACATCCGTGATGCGTCGGGAGGACGGCCTAACACCAGGGGCACTGCGTGCCTGAAGCTGCTCGTGGAGGTCCTTTGAGCGGTTTCGAGACCTTGCTTTCGCCTGTGCATCGAACGTCTTCTTTTGGATAATTCGAAGGGCGCGATGGATGGCCAGGTTGGGTCGGACGCGGTGGGGCGGCTTCTCAACCTGGCAGCTCCGAGACGCACATTTAAAACGTCGAGCCAATACTGCGCTGGCCACGTTCGCAGCGCCCTTTCTCTCCCGGCCGGCATCTGCCGGTTGGGAGATGAGAAATGGGACATTCAGAGTACGACCCAGCCTTCAAGAATCGCCGACCGTGGAATGCAGGACGGAAGCTGGGCGCCAAACGCCCTCTCAAACCACAGCAGGTTTGGGCCATTCGCTTCTGGCTCGACGGAGAGCGGCGTGTACGCGACCGCGCTATGTTCGACCTCGCCATCGACAGCAAGCTGCGCGGTTGCGATATCGTCAAATTGAAGATCGGTGAGCTCGTGAGCGGCGGGCATGTACGCGCGCGCGTCATCGTCGTTCAGCGAAAAACTGGGCGGCCTGTTCAATTCGAATTGCTGGAACCAGCACGTACCAGCATTCTAACTTGGCTGGGGTGCCGAGGGGGCGGGCTCGACGATTACACCTTCCCGAGCCGGATCGACCACGAGGCTCACATAAGCACCCGGCAGTACGCCCGACTGGTGGATGAATGGGTCACGGGCATCGGGCTACGGCGCGAAGACTACGGTACGCACTCTCTGCGCCGAACAAAGGCGGCGTTGATCTACAAGCGAACCGGCAACCTACGCGCGGTGCAAATCCTGCTCGGGCATACCAAAATTGAGAGTACGGTACGCTATCTCGGCGTGGACGTTGAAGACGCGCTCGCTTTGGCGGAAGGGACTGAAATATGAAGCCCGGCCTCCTCGGCGGCAACGTCGAGGAGGCCATGAAGTCTCTATGACCGCAGCGCGTCCGGTGCAGTCGTTTGCCCCGTCAAGATAATGTCTTGGATATAGACGTTCTCTGACCAACCCCGCCTTTCCGCCTTGGGTGGAAAGCAGTCTGACTACTCTAGAGCAACGCTGCGCCTGATCAGCCTGGCCAGGATGCAGCTACACGAGCGAGCCCCGCACGTAGAGATTTTCGCCTCGGATCGGCCGATCATTCTGCGGGTTGCGGCGTCCCGTCCGCTCGTTTGGTGGGCTCGGGTGAGGCCTCAGGCTTCCCCAGCAGGCGCTCGAAGGCGACGTAGAAGGTCGGCGTGACGAACAGGGTGATGAAGGTCGCCACCAGCAGGCCGCCGATCACCACCGTGCCCATCGAGACCCGGGCGTTGGCGCCCGCACCGCTGGCGATAGCGAGCGGCACCGAACCCATGATGAAGGCGAACGACGTCATCAGGATGGGGCGCATGCGCAGGCGCGCCGCGTCCTGGGCGGCCTTCAGCACGTCCTCGCCCTGCTTGCGCAAGTCTTCGGCGAAGGCGACGAGGAGGATTGAGTTCTTGGCCGCCAAGCCGACCAGGAGCAGGAGCCCGACCTGCCCGAAGATGTCGAGGGCGAGCCCGCGGATCGCCAGGAAGCCCACGGCGCCGAAGATTGCGATCGGCGTACCGAGCAGGATCACGAACGGCAGGCGCAATGATTCATACTGGCCGGCGAGCAGCAGAAAGATCATCAGCGTTCCGAGCCCGAAGATCAGCGGCGCGTAGCCGCCGGCGATCTTTTCCTGGTAGGCGACGTCGGTCCACTCTACCGCGTAGGTCGAGGGGAGCTTGGCCTCGGCGAGCGCCTCGATCGCCGCGATGGCGGTGCCCGAGCTGGCGCCGGCCGCCGTATCCACCGCGATCTCGATAGTTGGATAGGTGTTGTAGGACAGGACCGCGGTCGGCCCGGTGACGAAGTGGGTCTGGATCAGCGAGCCGACCCGGACCGGCTCGCCGCGGTTATTCAGAACGGTGAGTGCCTCGACGTCCTCGATCGTGCGGCGGCCCGAGGCCTCGCTCTGCACGTAGACCTGGTAGACGTAGCCGAACCTATTGAAGAGGTTGACGAAGCTCGAGCCGACATAGGTGCCGAGCGCGTCGAACAGGTTCTGCAGCGGCACGCCGAGCTGCTCGGCCTTGGCGCGGTCGATCTCCAGCCGCAACTGCGGGACGCCGTAACTGGTGGTGGGGATGGCGCGACCGACGGAGGGCAGCTTTTCCATCTCGGCGATGAAGCGATTGGCGGCCTGGGCGAGCTTGAGGCCGCCGGTGCCGCTGCGATCCTGAAGCTCCAGCGTCAGGCCGCTGCGCGACCCGAGGCCGGGCAGCGGCGACGGGTTCACCACGCGGACTTGCCCGTCGGGATCGTGCTTGAAGCGCTTCTGCACCGTGGCGATCACGTCGTCGACGCTCTGTGTGCGCTCGCCCCACGGCTTCAGCGTCGGGATCTGGAAGCCGTAGAACGGCGCGATCGCGTCGGCCAGGATGCTGCGCCCGGTGACGCCGATCGTGTGCTCGACGCTCGGGATCTCGCGGAGCGCGTCGCCGAGGCGATCGACCACCGCGTTGGTGCGGGCGACCGACGCGCCCTTGGGCAGGACTACGTCGGCGAAGAAGTAGCCCTGGTCCTCGTCCGGCACGAAGCCGGACGGACGCGCGACGGTCATCCAAACCGTGAGGGCGGCAAAGGCGAGGAAGGCGATGCCGACCAGGGCGACATGGCCGGTGAGCCACCCGATCGCTGCGACGAGGCGGCGGCTCGCGCCCTCCAGCATCCGGTTGAACCAACGCAAGGGCGCGCGCCAGCGGCTCTCGTCCGTCGCGTCCGCCGCGCGGTGCTTGAGGATCAGCCCGCACAGGGCCGGTGTGAGGGTCAGCGAGACCACCGCGGAGATCATCACCGAGATCGCGATGGTGAGCGCGAATTGGTTGTAGAGCTTGCCGGTCAGCCCGGGGATGAAGGCCACGGGCACGAACAGGGCGGCGAGCACCAGGGTCGTGGCGATCACCGGCCCGGCGACCTCCGTAACGGCCTCGCGGGAGGCCTCGCGCGGCGCCATACCCTCGTCCATCAGGCGCTCGGTGTTCTCGACGACGATGATAGCGTCGTCGACCACGAGCCCCACCGCCAACACCATGCCGAGCAGGCTCAGGGTGTTGAACGAGAAGCCGAGCAGGGCCATCGGCCCGAAGGTGCCGACCAGCGCCACGGGCACCGCGATGGCCGGGATGAGGGTCGCGCGCCAGTTCTGCAGGAACAGGTAGGTGACGATGACGACGAGCACGAGCGCCTCGAACAGGGTCCGCACCACCTCGAAGATCGCCTCCTTAACGAACTCGGTCCGGTCGAGCGCGATCTTGTACTTGAGCCCCGGCGGGAAGCGCTTGGCGAGGTCCTTCATGGTGGCGCGGGCGCCGTCCATGACCTGGACGGCGTTGGCGTCGGGGTTCTGATAGAGTCCGAGGGTCGCCGACGGAGCCCCGTCGAAGCTCGACCGGACGCCGTACTGCTCGGAGCCGAGCTCGACCCGGGCGACGTCGCGGATGCGCACCACCGAGCCGTCCGGGTTGGCCCGCAAGAGAATGTTGGCGAACTCCTCGGGCTGACGCAGGCGTCCCTGCGTGACCAGCTGCAGCTCGAAGGCGGTGGCTTGGTCGACGGGCGGCTTGCCGAGGGTGCCGGTGGTGATCTGCGCGTTCTGCTGGCTGATGGCGGTGGAGACCGCTCCCGGGCTGATGCCGAGCGCCTCCATCTTCAGCGGGTCGAGCCAGACCCGCATCGCGTAGCGCTTGTTCGAGAAGTTGACGATGCGCCCCATCCCCTGGACGCGTCGCAATGGCTTGATCACCTGCGTCTCGGCCCAGTTGGCGAGGAACAGCTCGTCGTAAGGCGCTCCATCCTCGGCATAGAGGACGATGTTGCCGAGCCGCTGACGCGAGCTCTTGGTGATCTCGAGCCCTTGCGCGTTGACCGAGGGTGGCAGCTTGGCCTCGGCCCGGTTGGCGCGGGTCAGCACCTCCGCGGCGGCTGCATCGAGGTTAGACCCGACCTCGAAGGTGGCGTCCATGCTGACGCTGCCGTCGGTGTTGCTGGTGGAGTTGATGTAGAGCAGGTTCTGCGCGCCGTTGATCTCCTGCTCGAGCGGGATGGCGATCGCCTCGTAGGCCTGCTCGGCGCTGGCGCCGGGATAGGTCGCCTGGATGTTGATGATCGGCGGTGCGATCTCGGGGAACTGCGCGATCGGAAGCGTCAGGCCGGCGACGGCGCCGATCAGCGTGATCAGCACGGAGATGACGCCGGCGAGCACCGGCCGATCGACGAAGCGGGCGAACATGCTGGATCGTGGCTTCCGGTCCTAGGACGCCATTGTGGAGCCCGCGTTGCAACGTCCGGCCCGCATGCGTGTTCCTCTGCCGCTGGGCGGTCGCGGCGGCCGGACCCGGTGAGCTCGGGAGCGTCATCGGTGCGGGCAGCAGTCAAGTATGGCCTCGGGGCCGGGATCATCGTCCTGGCGGGCGCGGGCGGCTGGTACGCGGCCGGGCGTCCGACGCCGCACCAGATGCTCGCCGCCCTGCCGTTCACCGCGGCCAAGCCCGCCGCCACGCCGGATGAGGCGCCACTGGAAGTCCGTGTCGTGACGGCGCGCAAGGTGCCGGTCCCGATCAGCTTCACCTACACCGGCACCATCATCGCCCAGCAGGACGCGACGCTGCAGGCGCGGGTGACCGGCAACGTGATGGAACGCCCCTTCGAGCCGGGCGGCCACGTGAAGAAGGGGCAGGTGCTCTTCCGCATCGATCCGCGCCCGTTCGAGGTGGCGTTGCAGACCGCCAAGTCGCAGCAGGCTCAGGCCCAGGCGCAGCTCACCTTCGCGCAGGCCGAGGTGGACCGCACCGAATCTCTGGCCGACAAGGGCTACGCGACGGAGCAGCGCTTCCAGCAGTTGCAATCGAACCGCACATCTGCTGTCGCGCAGGTCCAGGGCGCCGAGGCCGCGATCGCCCGGCAGAACCTCAACCTCGACTACGCGGTGGTGAACGCACCCTTCGACGGACGCGCCAGCCTCTCGACCATCAACCCCGGCGATCTGGTCATCGAGAACCAGACGCAGCTCGTCTCCGTGGTTCAGCTCGATCCCATCGACGTCCAGATGGCGCTGTCGGCGGAGGATTCTGAGGCGATCCGCGCGGCAATGACGACGAAGGGCGGCGTCACGGTTGCGGTGCTCGACGCGAAGGGCAAGCCGGTTCGCGAGGCCAAAATCTACCAGCTCGACAACCGGTTCGACCCGCGGACCGCCCGGCGGCTGGTCCGCGCCCTGATGCCGAACACCGACGAGCGCTTCCTGCCGGGCCAGTTCGTCCGCGCCAGCATCCGCACGGGCACGAAGGAGCGGCTCCTGGTGCCGACCGCGTCCCTCGACGCGCAGCTCGCCCAGCAGATCGTCTACGTGATCGACGCCGAGGGGAAGGTCCAGCAGAAGCCCGTCACCACCGGCGATACCTATGGCGGGAACACCGCGATCCTCGACGGGCTCTCCGACGGCGACCAGGTGGTGGTCGATCACCTTCAGGAGATGCGCCAAGACCTCAAGGTCGTGGTGCGGCCGGCCGGCGAGGTCGCGCCGGACGCCAGCCCCGCGGAGACCGGCACGCCGGCCGCGGCGGAGCCGGGCTGAGCGGACGCTGGGCGCCGCACCCCGTCACTCCAGACGTCTCGCAACCGGAACGCCATGTCGATCCTTCGTCTCGCGCCAGCCCTCGCCGCCCTCTTCGTCCTCCCCTTCGGGCCGGCGGTCGCAAAGCCCTCCGGCTGCCGGGCCACGCCCGCGGCCTATGCTGCCCTGAAGCGCGGCATGAGCTACCATCGGGCGGTCGAGCGCCTCGGCTGCCCCGGCCGGCGGGTGACCCATATGACGATCGGCCAGACCGAGCGGGCGACCTACACGTGGCGCGGGACGGGCACCTACGGCGCAAACCTCACTGTCTCGTTCCGCAACGGCCACTTAACGAGCAAATCGCAGCTTGGACTGAATTGACGCCGCCGCAGCGACTGGCCTGAGAGGGACGCGGCTCGCTCGAACAGCTGCTTCTAGACATAGGAAGCAGCGTCCAGAACGACGAAGTTGGGTCGGATTCTTACTGTCTGCTTGCGACTGCGAGCATGTCGTCGCTCTACACCTCTGGACGCACCGCCGAAATCAATGTCGATCATCGCGTTCACGATGACTTAGAAGGCATTGAACGCCAAACCTTCAGCATCTTTAGCCATAACCCTGCACTGCTTATGCAACTGCGCGGCCCATTCGTTAGCTTAAACTTAATACAATCAATTCAATACAAACAATAAGGTAATAATGGGATTATCGAGATGAAAATCATATGGTTTGAGGCTCAGTTCCGAGCAATTATAGCTCCTAACGAGCCAATGGGTGACTGTTTCGAGGCATTTGGCGCAGATTTAACTACATTGAAAGATTGGCTCCGCCTTCAGAAAACTAACGGGATGGTATTCACAATTCTTCCAGAAATTCATGATCCGAATAACATGCTTGAAATAATAAAGATGAAGTTTTTTAGTGGAAACATGGATGTTTCTTCATGCAGAAAAGTCAATGATGATATCATGATATTCAAATCGGCGTGGCACGGCGCACCTGATACTGTTTGGTCGAAATTCGGGGATCACCATGCTGTTTGAATATTATAAAATCTCTACGGCAGCCCGCATCATCTCATCGTTGACATCGATATAGCGCTGCGTTGTCGAGAGATGCCGATGCCCGGCGAGCATCATGATGGCCTTGGGTGAAATACCAGCATGAGCCAGCCGCGTGATGAACCAGCGCCGCCCGCTGTGGCTTGAGCCGCCATCAAGCCCGGCGGCATCGTACCAGCCGCGTATGAGCTGACACAGGGTATTTGCGCTGAACGCCGAGCGCTTCTGGGTGATGAGCACCGGCTGCAGCAGGCCAGGGGGTTGCGCGAGGCTTGCTCGGTACTGCTCCACCTCTCTGCGCAGCCGGGCGTTCAGGAACACCACGCGGGCATGGCCGCCCTTGGTCACCGCTGCGCTGAGCCGCAGCTGCTCGCGTACCTTGCCCTCGTCGTCGAGGAGATCGCTCCAACGGAGTGATGCGATCTCTCCCACCCGCAACCCAGCTAGGTAGCTCAGCATCAGCGCCATGCGATTGCGTGGCCCATATTTACCTTGGCTCACTACCGCTGCAAGCCGCCGGAACTCCGCCTCGGTGGGCACCCTGGCCTGCTTCATTGAAATCTCATGCTTTGTGCGGTTCAGCGACAAAGCATGCTGTTTCCAATTGGCTGGAAGGGCGAGGCCTAGAACTAAATCAGCGCCAGCAGAGATTTAGCTTCACATCGAATATCATAAAACATAGCTTTTATGATGTTGGGTCGATTATGCAGATCAACTTTCGCTATCCGCGCGGCCAACCAGCGCTTGGGTCGGCAAGCTAACCATCTGCAAGCGATCCGTTTCAAATTCTCGGAAGGTCTGCTTCGTGGCAGGCCGGCAGAGGATAATCTACGTCTGATACCAATCGACGCTGAGGGTGACTCACGGAGTTTCGTTGCGTTTGCGGATCTGATTCGATGAGGCGAACCGGGAGGGTTTGCCATGTCGGCTGCGGTGGCGTTGCGGCAGGATTTCACGGCCGATGATCTGCGGAGGCTGGCCAGGGCCGGCCGGGATGCGGGTCAGGGCCGCCGTCTGCTGGCGTTGGACGAGATTTACGATGGCGGCAGCCGCACGGACGCCGCCCGGATCGGGGCGGTGAGCCTGCAGACGGTGCGCGACTGGGTTTTGGCCTTCAACGCCGAAGGACCGATCGGCCTGATCGACGGCAAGGCACCCGGCAACCGTCCCAAGCTGAACGAGACGCAGCGCCAGGCGCTGGCGCGGATCTTCACCTCCTACGACGACATCCTCGATCGGTGTTGTGAGGCCTGGAAACGCTTCGTCGCCCAACCCTGGCTCATCATGTCCATCGGACTGCGCCAGTGGGCCTATCGGTTTTGATCAATGCCGGTTGGTATGAGTTGGGTGGCTTTCTGCCCGACCGCTTTTTGGTTGCATGTCCATGAAGCCGGACGTTTGCCCGGCGTCTGTACCGACCGATGCTCGCGCGTCGCCTTGGGGCAGTTGGCGGACAGGGAGGCTGGGTACACCCGGGACCGGGCAAGCGAGGAAAGGCTTTCCTCAGGGCCTCTCGCCCGGGGCCCGAACTTGCGCGCCGCCGAACACGACGGCTTGCCGCAACGGCGGTCGCGACAGGCCGTAGATCAGGCGCGGTTCCGCCGGTGCGCTGACCGCATCCAGCGCGGCGCGATGCTCCTCAGACAGCACGACATCAAGCGCGGCGATGTTGTCGGTGACCTGCGCCGGCCGACTGACGCCCATCAGCGTCGAGGCGACTCCCGATCGTCCGATCACCCAGGCGAGCGCGACGTGCGCCGGCGATTGCCCGATGTCTTCCGCCACCCGGCGAACCTCTTCGACGATGGTCCAGTTGCGCGGCGTGAACAGGCTGTCGCCGAAGGGATTGGCCCCGTCGAGCCGTTTGTCGTCGGCGGAACGCATCGCGCCCGACTGCGCCGCATCCTTCGGCAAGCCGCCCACACGCGGACCCGCCGCCTCCACGGTAGCGCGGTCGTACTTGCCGCTTAGCAGCCCATAGGCGAGCGGCGACCACGGTACCATGCCCAAGCCGAACTCGGCTGCGAGGGGGATGTGCTCGTCCTCCACCTCCCGGTTCACGAGCGCGTAGAAGTACTGCAGCGCGATCGGCCCCGGCAGCCCACGCAGGGCGGCCAGCGTCGTGAGCTTGGCAACGTACCAGGCGGGTGTGTTCGACAGGCCCCAATAGCGAACCTTCCCGGCGCGCACGAGACCAGCCATGGTCTCCAGCAACTCCTCGGCCGGCGTAACCCCGTCCCAGATGTGCACCCAGTAGAGATCGACGTAGTCGGTCTGCAAGCGGCGCAGCGAGCCTTCCAGCGCCGCGTGGACATGCTTGGCACCGTTGCCGCCCGCGTGCGGCCCGTTGCCCGTGGCGAACCCCGACTTGGTCGCGAGGACGATCCGGTCGCGCAAACCGCGTTCGCCGATGAAGCGCCCGAGCATCGCCTCGCCCTCGCCACCCGCGTACACGTCGGCCGTGTCCACGAAATTGCCGCCCCGCTCCAGATAGGCGTCGAACACGGCGCGGCTGCCGGCCTCGTCCAGCCCCCAGCGCGCCGTGCCGAAGGTCATGGTGCCGAGCGCGAGCGGACTGACCGCAAGGCCGGAGCGGCCGAGCGTTCGGTAGTGGGTGAGGTCCATTGTTGCATATCCCTGCTGATCCCGCACAGGATAGCGCCGCCGTTCGCGGGGGATTAGCCCGTATCATCCGCAAGGGCTTATGAACGGGATGCAGCAATGCGACGGGGCACACTCGACGATCTGGCGGCGTTCGCAAGGGTGGCGCGCACCCGCAGCTTCACGCGTGCGGCGGCCGAACTCGGCCTTTCGCCCTCGGCACTCAGCCACGCCGTACGGGGGCTGGAGGAACGACTCGGCGTTCGGTTGCTCGCGCGAACCACGCGCAGCGTCGCTCCGACGCCGGCGGGCGAGCGGCTCATGCGGTCATTGGCGCCAGCGCTGGCGGAGGTCGAAAGCGGGCTCGCTGCGCTCGCCGACTGGCGGGGTGAGCCATCCGGGACGCTGCGGCTAACGACCTTCTCCTCGGCCGCGCGCCACGTGCTCGACCCCGCCCTGCCGCGCTTCCTCCTCGATCATCCGGCCGTCTCCATCGAGATCGTCATCGACGATCGCCTGACCGACATCGTCGCGGATCGGTTCGATGCCGGCATCCGCTTCGGCGAAACGGTGGAGCGAGACATGGTGGCCGTGCGCCTAGGGCCGGACCTGCGCACGGTCGTGGTCGGCACACCCGCCTATTTTGCGTGCCATTCACGGCCCGAGACGCCGGCGGACCTGGAGGCGCACAACTGCGTCAATTACCGGCTGGTCGGCGGGGGTGGATTGCTGCCGTGGGAGTTCGCGCGCGACGGCCAAGACGTTCGCGTTCGCGTAGGCGGCCAACTCACCGTCAACGATGCGGTCCTGACAGGGGCCGTAGTGCGGGCCGGCGCCGGACTCGGCTACATGCTGGAGGAGGATGCGGCAGCTGATATCGCGGCGGGCCACCTCGTGCAGGTCCTTGCGGACTGGTGCACGCCCTTTCCCGGTTACCACCTCTACCATCCGAGCCAGCAGGCGACACCGGCGCTTCGTGCCCTGATCGATGCCGTGCGTTGGGTGCAGGCATGACCTGATCCGTTCCATCGCCGTCGCGGTTTCCGACGACCGCAGCGTGGTTGTCTCGCCACGCAGCGGTCCGACAGCTTTTCGCCAGCCGAGAGAAGCGGTGGAACGGCGAGGTCGGGTCGGGTGCCGACTGTTCGCTCTAAGACGGGACCGGGTGGATCACTGCCAGTCCGATTTCAGGCGGCTCAAGCATCCCAGCGGACGCAGCTATCTCACAGGCCGGTGATCCACCATGGAATGCCGCTTCCTTGCAGCGGTGGACATCAAAATCGTGCTGCGACCCCGCCCATGATCGTGCGCGGCGTACCGGGTGTGGCGTAGCGGTTTTGGAAGGCGCGGTCGTAGTAGGTGGTGTCGAGCAGGTTGTCGACGTTGAGGTAGACCCGCACCTGCGGCGTAATCCAGTAATACGAGATCAGGTTGAACACCGTGTAGTCCGGCAGACGGAAGGTCGAGAGGGCCGTCCCGGCCTGCCGTGCGCCAACATGGGTAACGCCACCACCGAAGCCGAGGCCGCGCAGCTCCGCCCCCTGGAACTCGTAGACGCTTTGCAGGGCGAGGGTGTCGGCGGGGATGTTGGCGATCCGAGTCCCCACGGGCAGCGTATTGTCGCGAGCCACGGCGGCGTCTGCATGGGTGTAGGTGCCGATGATCCGCCAGCCAGGCGCCAGATAGCCGGCGACGGTCAAGTCGAAGCCCCGGCTGCGGACCTCGCCGGCTGCAACGCTGAAGTTCGGATCGACCGGATCAACGGTGAGGACGTTGGTGCGCCGGATGTCGAACAGGGCTGCCGTGGCACTCAGCTGCCCATCGAGCAGGCTGAGCTTGGTGCCGATCTCATAGCCCTCACCCTGCTGGAAGGCGAAGGGCTGCCCCGCGCGGTTCGTGCCGGTGTTTGGTAGGAAGGAGCGACCATAGCTGCCGTAGAGCGAGACCGTGTCCGCAAGATCGTAGGAAAGGCCGAAGCGCGGCGTCGCGACCGTGTCCTGCAGGCTGGTGGAGCGCCCGGTCCGGTAGTCGGTCGAGACCAGGCCAAGGCTTTCGACGCGCACGCCCACGAGCGCATGTAGGCGTGGGGTGATGTCGATCTGGTCCTGAACGTAGCCGCCGTAGCTCTCCGTGTTCTGGAGGAAGTTGGTGATCGAGGCGAGCGGCGGCCGCGCCGCCTGTCCGTAGCGTGGGGCGAACAGGTCGAGGGTGAAGGGGAAGAGGTTCGCGTTCGAGCGGTCGAAAACCTCGCGGTATTGGTAGCTGTCGTACTCGAAGCCCATCAACAAGGTGTGCCGGAAGGGACCGGTCTCGAACTTGCCTGCGAGGTTGAGCTGCAGGTCGATGTCGGACCAGCTCAGGTCCCGGTGCTCAAAGGTGCGGCGCAGGGTGCGGCCGTCCTGCAGGACGTTCATGGCGCCCACGCCGTCGCCCAATAGGCGCCCGCCGAGGGCTTGGGCGCCGGCCGTCACTACCCAGTTCGAGTCGAGCCTGTGCTCGATGCGAAGCTGCCCCAGAGCGTTGTCGTTGCGCACCGGCGGGATGCCGGGCTCGCCGATGAAGCGGTTGCGTGGAAGTGCGCGGATGTTGCCGTTGATCGGCACGACGCCCCGGTCGAAGGTCGTGGCGGTGCTCATCACCTCGCCCTCCAAGGTGATCGTGGTGTCGGCGGTCGGCTTCCAGGCGATGACGGGGGCGATGTAGAAGCGGTCACCGCTCACGAAGTCGCGAAAGCTGCCATTATCCTCGACGGCCCCCGTGACCCGAGCGAGCACCCGCCCCTCCTCATCGAGAGCACCGGTGGCGTCGAAGGTGCTGCGCTTCTGGTTGAAGCTGCCGTACTGCGTGCCGATCGCGAGGGCGCGTTCGGCGAGCGGCTGCTTGGTGACGATGTTGAAGGTCCCACCGGGATCGCCGCGGCCGTAGAGGAAGGCTGAGGGACCCTTCAGCACCTCGATCCGCTCGATGGAGACCACGTCCGGCGAGTTCGGGAAGCCGCGGTTGATCGGAAACCCATTGCGGTAATACTCGCCGGTGTTGAAGCCGCGGATCGTGAACTCCGTCAGCCCAAGGCCGGCGAAGTTATTGGCCCGGCCGACGCCGGCGAGGTCGAGGGCAGTGTCGACCCGCGTCGCGGCGGCATCCTGGAGAACACTGTCCGGCACGACGACCACGGTCTGAGGCACCTCGCGAAGAGGCGTGTCGGTACGTGTCGCGCTGACGCTCTCACGAGCAAGGTAGCCATCCACCTTGCGGGGCGGCCCGTTAGCCGTTCCGCCATTGCCTACGACGGACAGCTCGTCGAGCTGCACCTCCTGCGAAGCGTCAGTTGCAAGCTGGGCTACCGCAGAACTGGGTCCGAAGCTGACTAGCGAGCCTGATTGGGCCAATAATACTAATGCGGTTGACGCTGCGAGATGGATTACGCTTCGGAATTTTGGGTGCGGAAGAGTCACAGACGATAACCAGCCTTTATTGAGGCGGCATCGTTACAATCCAGAAACAAAAGCGGTCAAGGCGGCATTAATCTATGTGAACAAGGTTTGTTTGTAGAAGCTTCAATGTGGCCCATGATGCGTCTCGAATCATTCTAAAAAATCAGCCCTTAAGCATTCGCGTGTGGCCCTAGCGTGACAGTGATCAGGGCGATTGAGGAGCAACGATAAGTCGAGACCCGTCCGTCCGCTCTACGATCGGGTTGGGTGGGAACCGGTCTCTCCGCTTCGAAGCGTGGTGAGCTTGAGGTCAGACAAGATGGTGGCGGCAGGGAACGCATCGCCTCCGACGTTCGCTGAACCGCGGTCTCAACGAGGGCAGATCGACGTTCAATAGCCATCGGCCACTGATGCCTCGGCGGATCGAATGCTTTGACGACGGAGCCCCTACAATTTCGGATAATCGATCCCAGAACGCCCGAAGCGCCGTTCCAAGAGGGTTCACATCGACGATATGGAGTGAACCAAGAAAAAATCGGATCTTGGTGGGAGACACGATATGGACGCCACGCCGACCTCGCCAGACCGATCCGTTGATGGAGCCGCCGTCATGCGGCGCGTGGGCTGGCGGATCATCCCGTTCCTGGTGCTCTGCTACTTTATCGCCTACGTCGATCGGGTAAACGCGGGTTTCGCCGCCCTCACCATGAACAAGGATCTCGGCCTATCGCAGGCCATGTTCGGCATCGGTGGTGGCCTGTTCTTCGTCGCCTACGTGCTGTTCGAGGTGCCGAGCAACATCGCGATGGAGAAGTTCGGCGCGCGGCTCTGGATCGCGCGTATCATGATCACCTGGGGCATGGTCGGCGTGGCGATGGCGTTCATCGTCGGCCCTTACAGCTTCTATCTGTGCCGATTCCTTCTCGGCGCTGCCGAAGCGGGCTTCTTCCCCGGTGCGCTCCTGTACCTGACCTACTGGTTCCCCAAGGCGTACCGCGCCCGCATCGTCGCCATGTTCATGGTTGCGATCCCGATCTCCAGCTTCCTCGGCTCGCCGATCTCGGCAGG
The DNA here is from genome assembly GCF_008039475.1 of Methylobacterium sp. WL12. Classification (NCBI taxonomy): domain Bacteria; kingdom Pseudomonadati; phylum Pseudomonadota; class Alphaproteobacteria; order Hyphomicrobiales; family Methylobacteriaceae; genus Methylobacterium; species Methylobacterium sp. WL12. The sequence goes on from NZ_VRUW01000053.1 coordinate 27,404, forward strand.
CCTGCTGCAGCTTGAAGGTGCCGCTGGGCTGCACGGATGGCAGTGGCTCTTCATCGTCGAGGCAATCCCGGCGGTGCTGCTCGGGCTGGGCGCCCTGTTCATGCTGCCGAGCCGACCGGCGGAGGCTAAGTGGCTCTCACCCGAGGAGCGGGCATGGCTTCAGGATCAACTCGCGGCGGATCGCTCCGGGACATCCCCGGTCGGGCACCACCTGCCGCTGCATAAGGTGCTGACCAACAAGTACGTCTGGGCGCTGGCGCTGATCTACTCGGGGTCGTCGGCCACCAGCAACGCGCTCTCGCTGTGGCAGCCGCAGATCCTGAAGGCGTTCGGCCTGTCCAATCTGGAAACGGGCCTGCTTAACATGATCCCGTTCGGCATCGCCTCGGTGTTCATGATTTTCTGGGGTCTACGAGCCGACCGGACCGGCGAGCGGGTGTGGAGCACGGCTTTGCCGCTGGCCGCGACTTGCCTGTGCTTGTTCGCAACCAACCTCACCTCCTCGCTTACGGTGACGATGGTGCTGCTGAGCCTCGTGCTGATGGGCAACTACGCGATCAAGGGACCCTTCTGGGCAATGGCCACCGAATGGCTTTCGGTGGGCACCGCCGCTGCCGGGATTGCGGCGATCAACACCCTCTCGCATCTGGGGACCGGCATTGCCTCGTGGCTGCTCGGCGTGATCAAGGACCAGACCGGCAGTTTCCCCCTCGCGCTACTGCCCCTCGTATTCCTGACCGGCTCGGGCGCGATCATGACCCTGATCCTCGGCCGCGGCTTGCGTGCCCGGGCCGCAGCCCCTGCTCCGGCCGCCGCGGAATAGTTTTGACCGTAACCATGATCGCAAGGAAGCGGCGATGATTTCGCGACGCGTATTCCATGGTGCCATCGTAGGCTTGGCTGCGGCGAGTGCCTGGTCGCAACACGGCGCGGCCCAGGAAGCCGCCATGACGGCTATCGATGCCCACGCGCATGTCTTCAAGCGTGGCCTGCCGTTAGCCGCCAATAGTCGATATGCGCCCGACTACGATGCGACGCCGGAGGATTACATCAGGAATCTGGAAGCCAACGGCATAACGAATGGCGTCCTCGTCCAGCCGAGCTTTCTCGGAACCGACAACAGCTACATGCTGGAGGCGCTGAGACGTTACCCGGACCGTTTCCGGGGCATCGCCGTCGTGCAGCCCGACATCCAGCAGGATGCGCTACGGGAACTCGCTGCCGCCGGGGTGGTCGGCATCCGGCTCAACCTGATCGGCGGGCAGAACCCACGGTTCGATGCCGATCCGTGGCCGATGTTCCTGAAGCACCTCGCCGATCTCGACTGGCAGGTCGAGATCCAGGCGGAGGCCCGTCGATGGCCGGAGTTGCTCCCCCTCTTGCTGAAGAGCGGCGTGAAGGTCGTGGCGGACCACTTCGGCAAGCCTGACCCCAAGCTCGGCATCGACGATCTGGGTTTTCGGCAATTGCTGGCCGCGGGGAATACGGGTCGCGTCTGGGTCAAGATCTCTGGTTCGTACCGCAACGGTGCCGGCTTACCGGCGGCTGCGATGCCGCTGCTGCGCGAGAGCTTCGGTCTCGATCATCTCGTTTGGGGAAGCGACTGGCCTAACACCCAATTCGAGGCGACGACGGGTTACAGCCAGGTGCGGGGCGAGTTGGACGTCTGGGTCCCGGATCCGGGTGATCGCCGCGTCGTCCTGGATGCAGCGCCGCGCAGGCTGTTTTGGATGACGCGCCGATAGAGACGACGTGACGACAGCAAGGAGGGCCGCGTCGGGAAGCACGACGTCGACGTCGGTGGGCGCCCGATGCCCGGATCGACATCGGGCAGGTGTAAGGAACGGCATGAACACGAACGATCTCACCGCCGCCCGGGCCGATCTCGCACCGACCGGCGTCCTGCGCGCGGCAATCAATTTTGGCAATCCGGTCCTGGCCCAGAGAGACCCCGTCGCGGGCGAGCCCCGCGGCGTCTCGGTCGTCCTTGCCACGGAGTTGGCTCGTCGGCTTGGCGTCCCGGTCGAGTTCCATGCCTTCGAGGCCGCCGGCAAGGCCTTCGAAGCCTTGAAGGAAGGCGAGGTGAATGTGGCATTCCTCGCCCGCGAGCCCGAACGTGCCGCCGAGCTCGCGTTCACGGCACCCTACGTCAACATCGAAGGTACCTATCTGGTCCTCGTCGGCTCACCTCTGCATGGGATCGACGATTTAGACCGGGCCGGGATACGCATCGCTGTCGGCTTGAACGCCGCATACGACCTGTTCCTCACTCGGACATTGCGACATGCCGAACTGGTGCGGGCGCCGACCTCGGCCGCAGCGGTCGATCTCTTCCTCGACCACGGGTTGGAGGCCGCGGCCGGTGTCCGGCAACCCCTCGAACGGGTCGCGCGCGAACGCAGTGGCCTTCGAGTGGTCAACGGCCGGTTCACGGCCATCGACCAAGCAATGTGCATGATCCCCGGGCGACCAGCAGGCCTCCTCTTTCTCATGGACTTCACCGAGGACGCCAAGCGCTCGGGGTTGGTTGAGAAAGGTTTGGCTGAAAGCGGACAGGATAGAGCGCTCGTCGCGCCGCTTGAAACCGGTTCAACGATCACCGGCAATCGCCCGTAAAAATCATCCGGTACAGGAGTGTTCTCCTAAATCCGACAGGTTCCGAAAAAGTCGGCGATTGCATACCCACGGTATCCTGTCGACATTCCATGTAGAGGTCCGCTTTCGGGTAGCGTTGTTGGCGGCATTCGCGACCAGGTTGGGTCGGATGCAGAAGGTCCGCTTCCGTGTAAGCTGCCTAATTCTGCCGTTCGTGCAAATCCGAAGAGTAAGCCGAGACCGTCATGGGATAATCGGCAGGGAGGCCCCACTAGGCCCTGTAGACTTCCGACATGAGACCGAGCCGTACGAGCTACCAGCTCAGCGTTTTGTACTCTTTGCCGTCCTCAAAGCTGATCATACCTTCAGGCTGAATGAAGCGCCAATACTCGGCAGGCGTGAGCTCGCGCTGCTTCTCGGCGGCCACGACGCTGCATAAGGTGAGGCCCTGAGGGCTTGCATGAACAACTCTGATCAACTTGGTCAGCTTAGCAGCCGGGAGTTAATTGCCTTTGGTTTAGACGGCGACAGTCTGCGTGGTGAGCACTACTAGATCGCCTGATTACCCAGCTTTGATGGCCATCCACGCTCTGTGAGATCTGAACTTCGGCGAGTTCAGGTACCGAGGAAGGTAGGGCTATCAATTCACCAGAGGGCTCGCGGAAGCCTACGTTTCCAGCGCTCACCGGGCCGCAAGGTGGTGACCTCCTTGGTGCGCGTTGCGGAACGCACACGCGCAACAGCAGACTGCGGATTTGCGCTGGCATCAACCTCAGCGATAGCGACAACAGCCGAAGCAGTAGCTGGCCTTTGCGTATGTACCTCATCAGCACCCGGTTTCGCGGCTGTAGCTACAGACGAGGCCTTCGTACGATTAGCCGGGGGCTTCACACGACGCACGCGTGCCAGCCGCTCCTCTACAGGCGCTTTACGCACTTCAAGGATTTCGGGCTCGACAGGCATATCAAATATCGGCACGAGGCTCGGCAGCACCCGCCGAGCTGGCGTGTGAGATCGTGAAGTTTCGGAGTGAAGCAGGGGTGCAGGCTGCATCTCGGCAGGCTTGTCAGCAGCGGCTACCGTCAGCCCCCCCCACAGGTCCTGACCTTTACGGGAATGTGCTGTGGCTTCGGTGAGCGAGGCGCGGGATGTACGGGTATGCTTGATCTCGACCGTGAACGGGCGCGCGCTGCGACGCTTCATGTATGGAAAAATCCTGACAAAATCTGGCTCAGCGATGCAAATCACGCCGACTGCAGATGCACATCATATGGGATGGTTCTGTTCTTTGTCTAGGTCACGTTCGGTTGGAAAATTCTCGTCATCACAAGCTTTTTGACACGATGCCAAGGGCAAGAACAACGTAAGCACCGACGAAAAACCAAGTCCTGAACTTCACTACTATGGGTCCGATCATTGGGATGCGCATGTACAAACTAGCGACGGCGAGCCCGATGAGTACGAGCGACACGAGGAACGTGATGGCGCGTGGCGGTGAGAGATTCAGCATGGTCCCATCCTCGCGCCGCATGGTTGAAGAGTGGTGAAGCCAACAGATCGGTCCGCAGCCCGACTGTTAGAGGCCGCTCGTACTGCCGGGATCGCCCATCAGCATTAACCATCTGCTTACCCAAACCCGCGAGGTTGCCGCCCTGCATTCGCTGAGGAGGAAGCATGTCCGACACCATCGACACCGTTGGGGTTGCCGGCGACCGTATCCGCTCGATCATCGAGCGCGTGGAGAAGGTCGATGAGGAAATCAAGGATCTGATGGAAGCCAAGAAGGAGATCTTCCTGGAGGCCAAGGGCGAGGGGCTGGACGTGAAAATCCTCAAGGAGATCCTCAAGCTGCGCAAGCTCGATCAGGACGAGCGGGACGAGCACGAGACACTGCTCGACGTCTACATGCGTGCGATGGATGCTCCGAGCCCAGCGCCGATGGCCGAGGCTGCCTGAGCGGCAATCGCTAACGTAGGCGAACGCCGAGCTGTCGTGGGGTTCAGAGGATCTCCACGGCAGCGCGCATCATCTCGTCATTCACGTCGATGTAGCGCTGCGTGGTTGATAGATGACGATGACCGGCCAGCATCATGATCGCCTTGGGCGAGATCCCAGCATGGGCGAGACGTGTGATGAACCAGCGTCTGCCGCTGTGGCTTGAGCCGCCATCTAACCCGGCCAGATCGTACCAGCCCCGCATGAGCTGGCACAGCGTGTTCGCACTGAACGCAGAACACTTTTGAGTAACCAGCATGGGCTGCAGCAGGGCAGGGGGCTGCGCGAGGCTGCTGCGGTACTGCTCCACCTCCTTGCGTAGCCGGGCGTTCATGAACACCACGCGGGCATGGCCGCCTTTGGTAACAGCCGCGCAGAGACGAAGCTGCTCGCGTACCTTGCCTTCGCCATCGACGAGGTCGCCCCACCTGAGGGACGCAATCTCGCCTACCCTCAGTCCCGCGAGGTAGCTCAGCATGAGGGCCATCCGATTGCGCGGACCGAACTTGCCCTGGCTGACAACCGCCGCCAGCCGCTTGAATTCCCCCTCGGTGGGCACGCGCGCCTGTTTCATTAGGACCTCATGTTTTGTGCGCATCAGCGACAAAACATGTTGTTTCCAGAACGGGCACAGAGCGAGTGGTTATTGAAACTCAGCAACTTCAATGACTTAGAGGCAAACCTAATATAAACTGTATTTTATGATGTTTTATCCGGACGAAGTTCATCGTGGTTATGCTCGCCCTTTGATGCTCTCGGCAGCACGTCTCGCTCGTTCCAGAGTGAGGATACGCATGCTGCCCCTGATTGATGCTGTTACTCGAGAATTACTCCTAGCCAACGGCCGACAGCGAGACAGAGATCACCATCCCGTGGTCAAGCTGTTCAATCCCGTGGGGCCGGCGACCTGGTTGCTTTGCGAGCTGGATGCCGACGGTGACACCCTCTTCGGGCTCTGTGATCTTGGCGTAGGCGAACCCGAGCTGGGCTACGTGAGCTTGGACGAACTCAAAGAGGTAAGCGCAGGTCTCGCAATTGGCTTGGAACGCGACCTCTCGTTCCGGGGTACGCAGCCAATCTCCGTATATGCGCGGGCCGCGAGAGCCGTAGGTCGTATCGTTGACTAGTAGTCGAAATCTGAAGGATGGTGCCCATACCTTAGGTCGGCTTTCGACCCAACCCGGCCACTCATCGCGTTTCAGCGCCTGCCTGTAAGCGGACTGTTGATTTCCGCTGAGAGTTGACCCGGCGGAGCCGGAAGTTTCCATCGAGAAGTGACCCGTGTCTGAACCCACCCCTGGCTTTTTGGTCGGGGGGTCATGGAGTGATCGACATGGCGTTATTGAGT
>NZ_VRUW01000054.1:0-33323 GCF_008039475.1 Methylobacterium sp. WL12
CTTAGCGATCCGGGTCGCCCGCAAATTAAAGGCGATCGACGTCATCGACGTGCTCTCGGATCTGTTCATCGTGCGTGGCGTACCTGGCCATATCCGTTCGGATAACGGCCCGGAGTTCGTTGCGAAGGCCCTCCAAGCTTGGATCACCGGCGTCGGAGCAAAGACGGCCTACATCACGCCAGGCTCACCGTGGGAGAACGGCTACGTCGAAAGCTTCAACGCGCGGCTTCGCGACGAACTCCTGAACGGCGAGATCTTCTACACACTTAGGGAAGCGCAGGTCGTCATCGAAAGCTGGCGACGTCACTACAACGGCGTGCGCCCGCATGCATCGCTGGGATACCGACCGCCGGCACCGGAGGTGTTCATGCCAGCCTTCTCCGCTTGGCCGGCTGCGCTTGCCAGACCAGCTCCGCCGGCCAAGCTACCCGTGGCGGAGCGGCCCACCGTGCACTAACTTTACCCTTGGACCACCTCGTGGGGGCCGATCAGAGCCCCCCCTCTCGGCGCATTTAATTCATAAGCCCTACATAATATCGCGGAATTATGCTGCGCAGGCAAGTTGCCAAAGGCATAGTGCAGGTACTATTCGGACCGCGCTTGCGCACATTGTAAAGCGTTCTCGGACGGACGAAGCCTTCGCTGGCTTAAAACTGGATCGCGCCATCTGGAAGCGTCACCACGACACGCGGCTTAATCGGTCGAATGTCCCAAAGAATAGCTTCCGCGAAGCGAATGATCCGCGTCCCGTCGCTTGCAATGGGATGAAGATAGCAATGATCGAGCGCCAAAACCAAGCTCGGCACGCTGGCGCCACGCGAAGGATCGGCATTCAAAGTGAACTGCACGACATCCTGAAAGCCCGTCGGGACCCGTGCCAGTACGGCGATGAATTGATCGACCGCTTCGAAATCTAGGCCGAGGGACAGTCTCAGCTGCTTAATCGGCTCCGCTGCCGGATGGTCGGATGTCGTTCGAAGCAGCGTTAGCTTGAAGTGCGTTTGCCCGCTTTTTGGCATCTCCCAATGATGGGCCGTCGGAATTCCGAACAGCGGGGGGATCGTCCGTGGCAAGCGCTTCGAATGATCGGCAATGCGAAGTTCGGGCCGGCCGTTTTCGCGATAGTGTAGTAGCGGGTTGACCTTGCTGGCCACCACGTCCGGATAGCGTCCAAGATAGCTGTACGTGCTAAAATGCGGATGCGGATCGAGACCTTTCGCAGCACCGACCTCGAGGTAGTGCAGCAAGGGATTTTGCCGGGCTCTCGTCTGAAGCCGATAGAATGCAGTGTCGAAGTCAGCGTTCGGGTCGTAACCCCGGCGCCCACCAATCAGGCTGTAATGCAGGTAGGGATCGAGGGCGGAGGCTGCCGCATCAGGATAGCTGCGCAAGTAGTAGGCACTGTCGAACAACTTCGGCACCCGGCCAAAAACGAAGCGGCGCAGGATGCCGGTGAGCTTGCGGCCGAGGCGCGGTGCGGCAGTGTCGATCATGAGGGAATCGGTCGTGCGCGGGTCGGTCATACGAAAGTCGAGGCCTCGCAGATCCGGCGCAGATGTTCGCGGTAGGTCTCCGGCGCGCATTCCGAGCGGACGCGTGCCAGTCCCGAGGACTGTACGCGTCGCCATAGGTCGGCGGTGTCGTGGAGGCGCACAAGCCCCTCGGCGAAGGCCTCCGGATCTAGCCAGTCGCAGCTCTCGAAGCCGACGCCTTCCTCCCAGCCGATCTGCGCGGCCAGGATCGGCGTGACGAAGCAGGGAACTCCGTGCCGCATCGCTTCGTGCACCTTGTGCGGGATACCGGCGGCGAAGCGTGTCGGAGCGAGGCAGACGCGGGCTGCATCGAAGAACGGTCCCACCTCGGGCACCCGGCCCATCACCATGACGCCGGGCCTCGTGTAGCGGGCGCGGATCGCGGGCGCGATGGTGCCGACGATCCGCAGCGTCGTGTCGGGCATTCGCGCCCGCAGACGAGGCCAAACCGCGTCGAAAAACCAATCTAGCGAATCGACGTTCGGCTGCCCATCTTGCCCCAATGCGCCGATGAACAGAAAACCAGCCCGATCGGCAAATCGTGGGCTCGAGGCATCTGGCAGCGCCATGGCATGACCGAGGACGGTCGCGTTGACGCGAGCGTAGTTCGCGAGCAGCCGCGCCTCGGCCTCTGAGACGCAGACTACCTGATCGGCAATCGCGTAATATCGCGTCTCGGAAATTGCATCCCTCGCAAGATCGGCCGCGGTGCCGCAGCCCTGCTCCATCACGGCGCCGACGAAGGCGCGGGAGGCGAAAAGGGCTTCGGAATCGAACACGACGCGGGATTTGACGAACGCGCGCGAGCTCAATCCGACATCGAGCATAAGCTGCATCACAAGGGCGATGTTGTGCGGCCGGCTGACCCAGAGGACGTCGAAATAGCCCGGGCGCTCGCCGATTAGCCGGGCGAGGCCGTTGCGTCCCTCGGAGGCAAGGATTTCGACCCGCTGGTCGATGTCACGGCAGCGCTGGGCCTGCTCCGCATCCGCCCGGTAGATCGGATAGAGCGTCACGCCGTAGCCGAGTTCGGCCATCGTATTCACGATATGGTTGGCGCGCGGATAGCCGGCGCCCATGTCGAGATGCGGAACGGTGTCGTCGACGAACAGAACACGCAACGCCCATGGGTCATGGTCGCGGGCGGCAATACCCGTGTGCTGCGGTCCCTGGCGGAATAGCCAGTCGCGATGCCGCTCCAGAAACAGCGCTCGGTTACGGTCGAGCAGCACCTCCACATCGGCGCGCTTGGCGCTGGTGGCGTTTTCGAAATGCACCGCGCTGGCACGCGCTTGGTACATCACGCGCCGCCCAGCCTGATGGCAGCGCACGCAGAGGTCGGTATCTTCAAAATAGGCCGGCGCGTAGGCATCGTCGAAGCCGCCGAGCGTCCGGAACAGCGCTTGCTCGATCATTAGCACGGCGCCGGAGACATATCCCACATCGCGGGTGAAGCCGGCTTCCGGTGCGAACGGGTCGGGTACCCCACGAAGATAGGGGTACGTGATCTGCGCATCCTCTTGGAAGTTGGCGCCCGCCTCTTGCAGGATGCCGCCGGGGAACACGAGGCGCGCCCCGACAATCCCGACATGGTCGAGATCAGTGAAGGTCTGTGCCATAGCCCGCACTGCGCCCGGCATCAGGTCGACGTCGGGGTTGAGGAACAGGATAAAACGGCCGCGCGCGCGTGCCGCGCCGTCGTTGCAAGCCGGCCCGAACCCGGCATTCGCCGCGTTTCGGATGAGCGTCGCACCATCGATCCGGTCGAACAGGGCACCCGTCTCGGGCATCGATGCGTTGTCGACGACGATCACCTCGAACGGCACGCCCGCAAGCCCCTGCTGCGTCGCGAGGCGCCACAGGGTGAGCGCGAGGATATGCCGGGCGTTCAACGAAACAATGACGATCGAAACGAGCGGTGCCTCTTCCTGCCGAAAGGTGATCCGCACGTCGTTGAGAAAAAGGGCGTCCCAGACCAGGCGCGCTTCGGCGATTACCACCCGGCGCCCGACGTCGGCATCGACGGCATCGAAGGACTCGGCCACGATGGTTTCGCTCTTGGCTGCGTCACCCTTGGACACGTCGCTTTCGGCGCCGCCTTCCTCGACGACACCATCCTTGCCGGCGGGGCTATCGAGCAGATCGGTCTCGGGCATGTCGCTCATGGCTGGATACTCCCGCGGGCGGGTGCGATTGCGATCCGGCCGATCAGGTCGTCTGTGAGGAACAGCACCGTCCCGTTCGGGGCGATTGGAGCCAGTCCGATGCCCGACACGCTGACCACCGCAGGTACCGGTGTCAGTTCTGGGCGCTGCGTCTCGAAGGCGAAACCGGGCGGCAAGCCAAGCGGTGCGATCCCGTCGAGCGTAAGTTCGTGCGCGCGGCCCCCATTGGGCTCGACCAAGAAAGCGACAACCGCACGAACACCGGTGAGCAGGTGGCTCGGCAGGACAAGCGCTAGGGCAAACCCGTTCGCGCTAGCGCCGACGCACCGTGCCGTGGTCGCCCAATCGGGCCGGGCGTCGCGGAGCGCACAGGCTGCGGCTTCGCGGATCACACGCGGCAGGCGTTTCCCGCGGACCCATTCCGTCGACAACGCCACGGCGACGGGACCGAGCGATGGCGTCGTTTCTGGTGCCGGCGTGGATCCGGCAAACCAGCGGCGGCGCTCCGGCGCGTACCTAATCGCGCGTGCCGCCTCCTCGCCTAAGCGCTCGGTCGCCAGCAGCCGTCCGTAGGACGGGTCGTCCTGAAGCGCGGAGTTTGCCGAGCGGACACCTATCGGCCAGGACTGCGCCACCGGCTCAACGAATGCGGCGGTCGCCGCGACGGCAACGGGTTGCTTGCGGCTCGCAGCGTGGATTACGTCGGCGAGTTCGGCCTCGGCCTGCTGCGAGATCGTGTTGAAGCGCGCAAACAGTGTGGCGCAAGCCTCTGTCAACGCTGCGAGCGCGGCGGGATCCGATCGCAGCGCCAGGATCGCCGCCTTAACTGCGGCGACGTCTGCGCAACGATGGGCCGACGCCTCGGCGCCGAACCCCTCGAAGCCGATCGCGGTGCCGACAACGGGCACTCCGTAGGACAAGGCCTCGGCGACCTTCATCTTGAGGCCGCTGCCCATCAGCATCGGCGCCACGATCACGTCGGTCTCCGCGTAGAACGTTGCGAGATCGTCGACGTAGCCGAGCAGCATCACTCCTGGCAGGTCGAGGCCGCCGAGCGCGTGGCAGATCTCGCCGGCGATCCGCAATTCCGGCTTGTCCGGCGTCCAGCCCGCGGCCCATGCGTGAGCGAACTTGCTGATTGAGAACAGGTTGGGATCGTTGCCGTGCCCAACGAAGCCGATCCGTACGATCGCGCGCGGCGCCGAGAACGGTGCGCGGACCGGAAATACCGGCGGCAGCAGCAGCACCCGCCGATCGGTCAACCCTGCGAAGTAAGCCGCCTCCTCTGATTGGATCGCCAGCACCACGTCGGCGCGGTCGAGCGCAGCCGCCTCGCTCTCGCGGTCAGTGTAGTAGAAGTTTGGCTCAGCTCGAAACGGACGGTACTGCAGCTGCCGGTCGGCGAAGCGGTCATGCGTGTCGATGAGCTTGAGCATGTCCTGCGCGTAATCGAGGCAGCGCGACAGGAACACGTAGTTAACGAGGATCGCCACAGTGTCGGGGTGTTCCGCGGCATACCACGCCACGAACCGGTCGAGCGCTGCCGAGCCCCATTCGTCGATCCCGAAAGTTAGAGAGCGCGTCTTCAGCGGGATCGTCTCGTTCGCTTCGATCAGGAACGTGCGCTGGAAGTCCGCCTGCATCGCCGCGAGATCGGTTGGCGGGTGCTGGCCGAAGCGGCGGTAGACCTGATCCTCGTGGGCGAAGTAGGCGAAGTCGACGGCAAAACCCGCGCGTTGAAGCGCTGAGCAGGTGAGCGCCAGCCGTTTGCGGTTGCCGGCGCTGGCTGGCGCGGCCGGCATCGGCGCGACCACGAGGACCGTGGCGATCGGCGCCAGAGTGGACGACGGGGTCTCAGCCCTCATCTGGCAGCTGCGCTCAGTCGCGCTGCGGCGAAGCCGCCATTCGCGATCAAGAAGGCACGCTCGGGTTGCCCAACCTCCGGTCCCCAGAGAGGATCAAGTTCGAGATCCATCCGCGACGCCGGCGAGAACGTCATGCGCGCCGTCGCAACGCGTGCGCAACGAAGTCCGGGCCCGGAATCGAACAAGACGTAGTTCGGCACCTCCGTGCCCGAGATGCTGCAGGCCCGCGGATCGTCGACGAGCGTAACCACCGGCCCGTCCTTCGGCACCGGAAGGTCGCGAATAGCCGGCGCCAACAGGGTGATCGGGTCGGCCAGGGCCGCGGCGTTCCGAGGCGTCATCGACGAGAGCACGGCTCTGGCCATCACGGCGGCGTCGCCGGGTGACAGCATCCCCGCCGGTTCGGCCAGGCTGGTCGCAAGGGTGATGGGATGGAAATGCGTAGCGACGACGAGCCGTGTCCCGCGTGCGAGCGCCGTCTCCGCAGCGTCGCCTCGCGTGCGCAGCAGCAGTAAGCCGGTCGGCCGCTTCTCCCGCGCTGTCATGCCGGCGAACGCCCAAGTCTCGAGTGTGACGTCGCCGGGCGCGACGACCGCGAGGGGAATCGGCATTGAGGTCGGCAAGCAAAAGCTGCAGAGCACCCAATCTGATCCGAGGCGGAAGATGCGGGCGTTGCACCCGATGGACGCGCCTTCACGGTCGAACGACACGGTCATCCGTGGTCCTCATCAAACGATCGCATCTCTAGAATTTACGGTTCGAACGCATGACGCCCGCGGCGCCGGATCCGCCCCCGAGGGTGAGCGTGGTACGGGAGTGCCAGTGCGTGCGCAACTCCGGATGAATCCACGGCCTGCAGTGAAGGTGTCGCTTTCCGAAGAGCTTGGTCACGAGATTGTATCATCGATGTCGCTAACCTGACACAGCCAATGGTTTTGGCGCGATTTCTAATCTTGATCTGGTCGTGCGACGGACAATCCGTGTAGGCTCCGGCTGATTGAGGCGCCCGGCGCCTGGGCGACCGGCTGGATCGGAAGAGGACGTATGCAGATCGACGCCCCCGCCGCCGCCATCCAGGGCGAGACCCTAGCGGAGTTCCTTCGCCGTCGGCGCGGGCTCGCGACGGTACCGGCACCGCCGCGCGCCAGCGGCGGCGCGGCGGAAGCGATCTGGCGGGGCGGGACGGTGTCGGCGATCGACCTCGCAGATGCGGTCGCGGCCTTTCACGGGGTCCCGCGGGCGGACCGTCACGCGATCGCCGGACTTCCCCATGCCCTCGACTCCCTGTCCCGCGACTTCCTGCGCGAGGCCTACCTGTATCCGGTCATGCGCGACGGGCACCCGCTGCTGGTAACCGCGGACCCCGGCCATCTCGAACCGATCCGCGCGGTCGCCCTCGCGCTTGGCCAGGCGGTGCCGCTGGCGGTGCTCTCGTTCGAAGAAATCGAGGAGCTGTTCGAGCGCAGTCGCCCCGCCGACGCGCCACGCGACGAGGTCGAGAGCGAGACCGGGACCGACTACGCCCTTTCCGACGACATCGAGACCCTGCAGGATCTCGCCCGCGGCGCCCCGATCGTGCGCGTCATTGACGGGCTGCTAGAGCGTGCGATCCAGGCGGGCGCCACCGACATTCACATCGAGACCGGACGCGAGGAATTGAAGGTCCGGTTCCGCGTAGACGGTCACTTGCGGGCGCAGCAGACGATGCCGCGTCACATGGCAGCCGCGGTGATCTCGCGGGTGAAGATTCTCGCCGGCCTCGACATCGCCGAACGCCGCCTGCCGCAGGACGGGCGCACCAACGTCAAGGTCGGCAACACCGAGGCGGATCTGCGCGTCGCGATCATGCCGACGCTCTACGGCGAGACGGCAGTGCTCCGCATTTTGCTGAAGGACACGCGGCTACTCGACTTCAAGCGCGTTGGCCTGTCCGACCGCGACCGCGACGCGGTGGTCAGGCTGCTCGCTGAGCCACACGGCATCATCATTGTCACCGGCCCCACCGGCAGCGGCAAGACTACGACGCTCGCCACCGCGATCTCTCTGCTGAACGATCCCGCGCGCAAGATCGTCACCGTCGAGGACCCAGTGGAGTACCAGCTCCCCGGAATCCACCAGACCCAGATCAAGCCGGCAATCGGCCTGACCTTCGCCACCGCTCTGCGATCGTTCCTGCGCCACGACCCAGATGTGATCATGGTCGGCGAGATGCGAGACCGCGAGACCGCGGCGATCGGCATCCAGGCCGCTCTCACCGGCCACCTGGTGCTGACGACACTGCACACCAACAGCGCGGTCGACGCGGTTGTGCGCCTCGTCGATATGGGCGTCGAGCCGTATCTCATCGCGTCGAGCCTGCGCGGGGTGATAGGCCAGCGGCTGGTTCGTCGCTTGTGTGAGCGCTGCCGGGTTCCAGATCCAAAGGGCCTCACGGACGCTCGCGACCTCCGCGCCCGCCGCGGCGGCCCCGAGGCGACGGGCCACAACTTTCACGCAGCAACCGGCTGCGCCCATTGCAACGAGAGCGGCTTTCGCGGACGCATCGGGGTGTTCGAGGCACTCGCTGTCAGCGACGACTTGCGTGACCTCATCCGCGGCCAGCCCGATCCCCGCATCCTGCTCCAGGCGGCGCGCGCAGTCGGCATGACCACGATGCTCGACGACGGGATTGAGAAGGCGAGCCTCGGGCTCACTTCCCTCGACGAGGTTATGCGGATTTCGGGATGACGCTCTCTACTGGAATGATGCCGGCCACGATCCGGCCCGCAGCGACCGCGGTGCAGACGATCGGTGCAGCCCTGCTCGACTCCTTTGTTGCGACCCTCCGGCCACTCGTTGCCCGCTTCTCGACGAGCGTTAGCCACGTCGTCGTGATCGCGCCGGATGGACTCATTCTCCACAGCCTGCGGAAAGATTGCCTCGGCCCACCGCTGCATCTGGCCGACGAAGTACGCGCGCCGGAGGCGTTCCACGAGGGCGCGGTGCAGTTGCGACTGCCGCCGGAGGTATTCCTGATGCGCTCGCTGCGCCTTCCCGATGCCGGGCGGAGTTATCTCCAGCCGATCATCGCGCACCGCTTGGAGCGCCTGACGCCCTGGAGGGCGGACCACGTTCTCTATGCCTACAGCGTCGTCGATGGCGTCTCCGAGGATGGCACGATCGGTGTCGATCTGCTCGCGACATCCGTCGATCTCGTGGCGCCGTTCCTGGAACGCCTCGCAGTTGCGGGGCTCACAGCGACGGCGCTGGGCAGTGCCGCGGAACCGCTCGACGCGCCGCTACGCTTCGACCTCTACAAGGGGCGTTCGCAGGCTGCCGACGGCCGCCTTCGGGCACGTATCGGCCGCGGCTTTGCGATCCTGCTCGGCGGGCTCGCGACTGCCTGCCTGTTCTCAGCGATCGTAGCAGCTTCGGCCACGTCGGACGCAGAGGATGTCCAGCAGCGGCTGACTGCGCTACGCACGAAGCTCGCGCTACGCGGCGGGCCTGGCACATCACGCGAACGCGCCCTGATAGAGGGCAAGCGCGCCGATACCGCGACGATCGTGCTCATCAATAAGCTGAGCCACGCCTTGCCCGACGACACGGTACTGCGCGAACTAGAAATCGATCCGACCCGGATTCGCCTCGTAGGCCGCTCTGTCGATGCGCCGGCGCTGATCGCACGCCTCGAAGCGGATGCCGGCTTGAAGAACCCGCGTTTCGCCGCGCCGGTGATCCGCGATGCCGACAAGCGGGACGCCTTCGATCTGGTAGCGATACGCGGCGACGCGCCGGACGCGGCGCGATGACGCTCGCGGAAGCCCGTGACGCCCGCTGGTTCGGGCCGCTTGCCGTCACGCTGTGCGTTGGCATACCGCTACTGTTGCTCGCAATCACGATCACCAACCTCGCGCGCTGGTCGGCGGCCAATGCAGAGGTAAATACTGCAGCCGGCCATCTCGCTCAGGTCGAGTCGAGGATCCGGGCAGAGGCCGGTCGTCCAGCGCCGACGCGCGGTGACCTCTCGGCCCTTTATTTGACGGCTGAGACGGGGAGCCTCGCCCGCGCCGAACTGCAGCAGCGTCTCGCCGGCCTGGTCGAACGCGCTGGTGGCCGGCTGATTGAGGTTCGCGGCGACGAAGCACCCGACACCGCGCCTCAGCGCAGCATCCAGCTTCGCCTCAGCCTCGACATCGGCAACGAAGGGCTGTTCGATCTGCTCAAGGCGGTCGAGACCGGCCTGCCGCTGCTGACGGTCGAGGCCGTGAACATCCACCCGGTGTCGGGGCGTAGCACGGGGAGCGAGGAAGCCAATCCGGCCCTACGCGTCGCACTCGCGATCCGCGGCTACCGCCGCGAGAGCACGCAATGATCCGCCCGTATTGTCATGTCCGACGCTGCGGCAGCGCCGCCGGCGTCGTTCTAGTTCTCGTTCTTCTCGAATTGGCGATCGTGCCGACGTCGGCTCAAGTTGCGAACGACCGCCCGCCACCAAGCCCAGCTCAGAACCTAAACCCGCTGAGCACGCTCGATCCCGGGACGCTCGATGCCTTCAAGGGACGGCCGCTCTTCGCGCCGTCGCGCCGCCCACCGCCACCGCGACAGGTTTTTACCGCTCCACCGGCGCCAGTGGCGGTCGAAGCTCCGCCGCCGGATCTGCGCCTCGTCGGCGTCGTCGCCGGTGTGGACAAAGCCGTCGCGATCCTGCGCCGTCCAACGGGCGGTTCCTCGCTCAGCCTCAAACTCGGGGACTCGGTCGAAACATGGCGTGTCCAGGCTATCGGCCCCGATCGCGTCACGCTTCGTGACGGGACGCGCGAGACCACGTACCGGCTCTTTAGCGTGGGCGCATCAAGCCCTCCGGGTGTGCGTCCAGGCGGTCCTCCGCCGATCGGCATTCAGCCAGGGCGATGACCCAACTTGGTGCTCGGCGGCGCCAAATGGGGTACCGCTGGCTGCTATCGGCGAAGGATTGCCCCGCGATTTTCACTGATGGCGGGCGTGAGGCCCGCCTGACTGCTTAGAACTCAACCGTGATTGGCATCTTAGAGCATCGCCACACCTTCAATCCACGCGGCAATCTCACGATATGATCGCGCTGAGGGGATTGCAGATGGCCTGCCCACACTTCCTCAATTTTGTATCGTCCACGCCGGGCATGATCGGGCCTGCGATCCCCGCGAACGTTTCGGCGAGGTGGCGTATTCGATCGCGCGCGTCGCTCTCGATGTCGGCGCGGGTTCTACCTGCGGTCGATACGACAACCGAACCCGTGATCCGGCCCGCCTCGCTTATGAGCGTGAAGTTGAACCTGCCCATGCGGCTGCGCCGCACGACGTAGTGGACCTTCGACATCGCCCGCCTCCGGCAAAATGTTTCTGAAGGTGCCTACGGTGTGAGGTGTGCTCAAGTTTCGAGGAAGCGTCTCGATTCGGGCCGACGATCCGAGGGGTCGGTTGCGTATGCCGAAGATCGAAATCGGCGCTCGGCAGAAGCCGCACCGAGCCGACCGCAAGAGCGATGAAGATAGGCCCGCGCCGATCGCCGAATGGTCAGCCTCTTTAGAGACCGCATTCGGCGACCCACGTTTCACCCCGTCGGAGAGCAATGCCTTGCCCTCCGACGACGATACCTGTGCGTCGACTAGCGCAGGGTTCCGTTGAGGCCGCCGGGGAAGAAGCCGCCCGGGCTCTGGGTGGTGTTGAGGTAGACGATGTTCAGCACCTGGCCGGGGGTGCGGGCGAACACAAGGCCCTGGGCGTTAGTCGGAACGAGGTTGGCATCAGAGAACTGGAAGCCTGGGGTCGCAGACTGGGTTCCGCTAATGCCCTGGTCGAGATCGGTGTTACCGTCGAGCGAGTCGCGAGCATTTGAGATCGCATCCGCCTGATTGATCAGGCCCTTAGCGTAAAGCGTAGTGCGGATAATGCCAGCGTGATAGGCCTCGACCGCGAGGATGCTAGCAGCAGCGCTTAGATAGGTCTTGTTCTGGATCGCGCCGGCAGCTCCATTATAAGCGGTGACTCCGACATCCTCGAAGATGAACGAGGCGAGCAGGAAGTTCGTGTCGTTGGCGTAAGCGTCGAACCGGTCGTTCGCACCGATCAGGCCAGCCGCACGGGCGGCGGCGGTGAAGGCGAAGTCGATGTCGAGGCGAGGACGGCTGACGGCTGCGCTGCCCAGCGCCGCGCGCAGGAAACGAACATGAGCCTCCTCGTCGGCGGCAATCTCGAAAGCGTACTTGCGGACATTCGGATCGGTGAACGGCACTGCTCTGCCGCCGCCGTTGACAGCACCGATGGCGCCGACGCCTTGAAGGTCCGCAGCCTTCAGACCGGTACCATTTACGGCGTTCAGGTAAAATTCCGCCTCAAGATACTCAAGGTTGAGCGCGAAGTTCAGAATGTCTGCATCGGTAACACTCGACGGGAGAGCCTGCGCCTGGGACTGGGTCGTGGCGTTGCCGAGGATGGCAGCGCCGGCAATGCCGAGGCCGAGCGTCTGGAGGAAGGCGCGACGGCCCTTTTCGAGGTTGACGACGCGAGTGCCGGGCTCGAAGCCCGCAAGCTCGCTCTCTACGGTGTTCTGCTTGTCGATCATGGTCCGTTTTCTCCCAATGTGTCGCACGCCTGAAATCGCGGCGTCGATGGCGAAGTTAGTGGTAACGCGATTCGTCACAATGACGGGTTTACTAAAAGTGGCTTAACTGTGTAGCATTTTCTTTGACTGTGTCTAATCAGGCACGCAATAGTAAGAATGCTGTTGTAGGGCGCTCGTCCCGGTGGGCACGGACAGAAATGAAGGGTACGTTAACGAAACGCCGGGATCGGAAAAATCTCCCATGTCTTTGACGCGGCTATCCTTTGCTCTGGCTTGTTGCGCGGGACTCCTCGGCTCCGTCGCCCTCGCCCGTGACACTGCCCCCCCGCGTGCCAGCTTGACTGGCCCAGCAACGGAGATGGATCTGACGGCGCGTCCGCTGCGCCGGACCGTCGCAGGCAAGCCGTCGCGAGATGCGGTCGTCGCGCCTGATCGTGGCGAGGGGCGGACCTACAATTTCAGCCCCGAGGACGTCGAGGCGACGGCGGGGCTTGGCTCCGAAGCGGTGGAGATCGGAACTCAGTCCGGCGAAGCCGGTAGCTACCGTCTCAACTTCGAGCGGGCCGAAGTGAAGGATGTGGTCCACGCAATCCTGAACGATACGCTCGGCCTCAACTACACGATGGCTTCCGACGTTGCGGGCCAGATCACGATTTCATCGCCCCGACCAATGACTCGGGTCGAGCTGCTCTCGGCGCTGGAGACCGTACTGTCGGGCCAGGGTTACACCATGACCCGCAACGCGGCTGGCTACCGCATCACCTCAGCCGCCACCAGCATCGGAAACGTCAGCTTCGGCAACGCGCAGGTGCCGGGCTACGGCGTCTCGGTGGTTCCGCTGCGCTATGTCTCGGCCGCGGTGATGTCGAAGCTCGTCTCGGGTTTCGTCACCGAGGCAGACGGCCTGCGCTTCGATACTGGGCGTAACACCATCATCGTGAAGGGTCCCGGCCCGCGTCGCCAAGAAGCGGTGAGTGCGATCCTAGCCTTTGACGCGGACTGGATGCGCGGGCAGTCGGTCAGCTTGTTCGAGCTGCGCCGTGCCCGGCCGGAGGCAGTCGTCGCCGACCTAACGCAGCTGTTCGACACCGGCGAGAACGGGGCGAGCTCGGGCCTGATCCAGTTCAAGCCCATCACGCGCCTGCGCGCCGTGATGGCGATGTCGAAGAACCCGTCCCTGATCCGCCGAGCCGAGACCTTCGTGCGCAAACTCGACGGTACGGTCGAGGCCGCCGAGGAAACGGTGTTCATCTACAAGGCACGTTACCGCGACGCGAAGGAACTGGCGCGCGTCATCAACGGCCTGTTCGGGACCGGCAACTCTAACATGAACACCAACAGCCCGACGCAGGGCGCTGGGCTCGGCGGCCTCAACGGGGGCGGACAGAGTCAGGGCCGGAATTTTGCCGGTGGCAATCAAGGCGGTGGCCTGAACGGCGTAAATTCCGGCTCCGGTTATGGCAGTCTCGGCCAGGGCAATTCCGGCAACCAGGGCGGCGCCCAGCAGAACACCGGCGCCGACCTCCTCCGGGCGCGGTTCGCCTCGGCGTACGGCGACTCTATGTCGAGCAACAGCATGGCCGATGGTGGCCCCACGGCGCTCGGAGGCGGCAGCGACAGCCTCGACCTGACCCGGCGCGGTAACGGGGCGCGGCGCGTCTCGATCAGCGCGGACCCGTCTAACAATTCGGTCATCACCTATGCCGACGGCGAGACCTACCGGAAGATCAACGCGGCGCTTCGTCAACTCGACGCGACCCCGGCGCAGGTGGCTGTCAACGTGACCATCGCCGAGGTGACGCTCACCGACCAGCTCAAGTACGGCGTGCAGTACTTTCTCGACTCTAAGAACATCGGGTTGGGCAAGGGCAAGGGATCGATCGGCCTACTGAGCGCGGCCGCGGCGACGGCCGGCGGCGCCACCAACGCGTTGACGGCGGGGGCCGGCGGTGGATTCAATTTCCTCGTCGGCGGTTATTCTGGCCCCGACGTGGTGCTCTCGGCGCTCGACGGCTTCACCGACGTCAAGATCCTGTCCTCGCCCTCCCTCGTGGTCATTGAGAACCAGCCTGCCTCGCTCCAGGTTGGCGATTCCGTGCCGATCACCACGACGCAGGCACAAGGGATCACCGTGCCTGGGGCTCCGCTCGTCAGCCAGGTCGAGTTCCGCGATACCGGCATCATCCTCAACGTGGTCCCGCGCATCGGCCAGAACGATGCCGTGACCATGCAGATCGAGCAGGAGATCTCGGCGGTGGTCGGCGCTTCAAATACCCTGACGCCGACGATCTCGAAGCGCCGCGTCGCGAGCACGATCTCGGTGGCCAACGGGCAGACCGTACTGCTTGCCGGCCTGATCAGCGAAAAGCGGCAGACCTCCCGCGACGGTATCCCGTTCATCGATCGAATCCCGAACGTCGGTGACCTGTTCAGCTCGGTCGACAACGCTGCCCAGCGCACCGAACTCGTGGTGTTCATCCGACCCGTGGTGGTGCGATCGGGTCGCGATGCACAGCGTGTCGCAGAGGATTACCGCGGCAAGCTGCTCGATGCAGGCGCTCGACGCGGTGCTGCGCTGCCCGCCCGCCGCCCGGTCTACAAGCCCTGACCGACCGCGCATGTTCGTTAGACGCCTCGAAACGACCGATTTCGCCGGGCTCGTGATCGCTGTTGCCGTCGCTGGCGCAGCATTCGCGACGTGGGTCGGTCCAGGGCCCATCGCGACGGGAGTCGTCGCGCTCGCTCTGGCCGTAATCGGCCTGCGGATCGTCTGGCAGGATCTGGCGGATTTCACGATTCCCGACGCCGCGACCCTGGCTCTCGGACTTATCGGCCTCACGGCACGGATCGGCGACGGCGCCTATCTGGGCGAGACTCCAATTGCGAGTATCGGCTTGGCGTCTCTCGACGCCGCGATCTGCGGCGGCGTCCTGCTCGGGTTGCGCGAAGGCTATTACCGTCTCCGCGGCCATGACGGCATCGGCCTTGGCGACGTGAAGCTAGCGGCTGCCGGCGGCGTATTGCTCGGCACCGTTGGGCTCTCCTGGGCGGTCCTCGGCGCGAGCCTGACTAGCCTCGCCGTGATCGGCTTGAGCCGGATTCTACCCGCTCTGGCGCGCGCGGTTCCGTTGACCGACCGGATTGCCTTCGGCGCCGTCCTCGCGCCCGCGCTTTGGACGACGTGGCTCGTCGGACAGATTCTGCCCGGCGTGCTGGGGCATCCGTAGATGTCGATCTTCGCCTACATGGCTCTCGATTCCGCGGGCAAAATCCAGAAGGGGACGATGGAGGCCGAGGCGAGCGGCGAAGTCTTAGCCCATCTCGACCGGATCGGCTGCACGCCGATCTCGGTCAAGGCGGAAGCCCGCGGGGGGCGGCAGGCCGGGCGCTCGCTGCGGGACTGGTTGACGCCTGACCCGCGCCCCGAGGACATCACCGGCCTGACGCTGGATCTAGCGATGCTGCTCAAGGGCGGCGTCGCGCTCACCGAGGCGCTGCAGATCCTCTCCCAGATGGAGAGCCGGAGCTGGCTCGTGCGGGTGCTGCGCGACCTTCATGCCGCGCTCAGCCACGGCAAAAGTCTGTCGGAGGCGATCTCCGCGCACCCGAAGCTGTTCCCGCCGATCTACGTGAAAATGGTTGAGGTCGCCGAGACCTCTGGGCGACTGGAAGAGGCGTTGAGCGGGCTCGCCGCCGAGCGCCAACGCGGCGAGCGCCTCCGAAAGCGCTTTATCTCCGCGATCTCCTACCCCTGCTTCCTGGTGGTCGCGGCGGTGGGCGTGCTGTTCTTCATCCTGATTTACCTAATCCCGAAGTTCGAGGTCGCGCTGCAGGGTTTCCGCGACAAGATCGATCCCTCGGCGCTGGTGGTGTTCGAGATGTCGGGCTTCCTTAACCGTAACCTCGACGTCGTGGTGCTGTCGATGGCTGGCCTTCTTGCAGGCGCGGTCCTGCTTAATCGGATCAGCAGCGAGCGCGGGTTGTGGCTCGCCCTGCTCGCGCGCCTGCCGTTCAGCCGAGCAGTGCTGGCTAACGAACTCACCGTCACCTTCTGCCGGACGCTGGCGATCCTAGTGCGCAACCGCGTCGATATCTCCACCGCGCTACGCCTGATCCGTGGCGTCGTGCGCTTGCCCGGTGCTGGCTCCGAGATCGACCGGGTCGTCGCAGATGTGCGCCAGGGCCAGCGCCTCTCCGAGACCCTGTCGCGCGGAAAGCTCTTTCCCCGGCACGTGGTGCAGATGCTACGCGTCGGCGAGGAGTCCGGCGATCTTGCCGACAGTGCCAGCCGCGTAGCGGTTTTCTACGAGGCCAAGCTCGACGCGGCTCTAGGTCGCGTCATCGCGGTGGTGGGGCCGGCGGTGATGGTTCTGGTAAGTCTTCTGATCGCATGGCTCATCATCTCGGTGATGACCGCGCTCATGAGCATCAACGACCTTCTGGTCTGAGGTTTCGTCCCGATGATGGCTTTCGTGCGTTCTCGCTTCGATCAATCCGTGCGTGCCCGGCGCGATGCGCAGGGCGGCTTCACCCTCGTTGAGTTGCTGGTCGTGCTGGTGATCCTCGGCCTCGTCATGGGCCTCGCTGGTCCACGTGTGCTTGGCTACTTGTCGAGCTCGCGCGACAAGGCGGCCAAGCTCCAGATCGAGTCCTTCGCCTCGGCGCTCGACCTATTCTACCTCGATAATGGCCGCTATCCCTCGACGAGCGAAGGCCTGCAATCGTTGGTGCAGCGCCCGCCCGCCGCGGAGAACTGGAGTGGTCCCTACCTCAAGCAGGGCAGCGTTCCGGCCGACCCTTGGGGACATCCCTACGAGTATCGAACGCCGGGCAAGACCGCGCCCTACGCCATCCTCTCGCTCGGCGCCGACGGCGTGAAGGGCGGCAATGGCGTGATCGGCAAGGAATGACGGCCGGGGTTCGGAGCGACACGCGCGATCGCGGTGCATCGGCGGGCTTTACGCTAATCGAGGCGCTTGCGGCCTTCGCGATCGTAGCTGTCTTGAGCCTCGTGGTGCAGCGGGGCGTGGTGCAGTCGCGCGCCGGGCTCGTGGCGGTGGAGGACAGGCTCGCCGCCGAGCGCGTCGCCCGCTCGCTCCTCGCCGAACCTTTGCGCATATCGGACATCGGCAGTGGCGGACGCACCGGAACCCTGGACGGCTACCGCTACACCATCCGCCTCGCGGCACTGGAGCTTCCCCTGCCCGAGGCCGAGCGCGATGCGGAAGGCGGCTGCCAGCAATCTGCCGGCTCCTGCGATCCGGCAGACCCCGCCGCGCCCCTCCGCTGGACGCCGATGCGCCAGGACATCGAGGTCCTGACCCGCCGCGGAACGGTCGTAACGTTCGAGACGATCCGCCTCGGACAGACGGCATCGGCCGATGGTGGGGGGCGGTATAGCATAATCGCTCCCGAGACAGGGCCGTGGCCGTCGCAATTCGGCCGGAACCGGCGCGTTTCCGAACCTCCGGTCTCGCGACGCGAGGCAGACTGAAAGCGATTCGTATGATGGGCCTCGAGACCTTCCTGAAGCGCTTCTCGAAAGCCGCGCGACCGATCCCGGATCCGATTTCTCTTAAACCAGAGACCGCCTCGATCCCGGCTGCGCCGGCCCCGAGGGAACCGGGGCCGGCCGCGCACGAAGCGGTCTCGGGCGAGCCGGTCGCACCGGGCGAGACCACGTGGCGGCAGGTGCTCGACCCCGACTGGGAGGCACGGCGCCAGGTGCTCGATTGGAAGGGCCTGCCGCAGGTTCACGACTACGTAGCCCGCCTGATGACCGGCCGCTCCACCGCCGAGCGCGGTTTATGGCTCGACTGGACCCTCGACCGCCACCTTGCACCGCTGCGCGAGCAGCTGGGCCGCGATCTCAGCCTCGCCTCGTTCGGCTGCGGTCCGGGCGGGATCGAGGAAGCGATCCTGCGCCAGGGACACTGGCCTCTGTCAAAGATCACGCTCTATGAGTACGACGCGGCCCTGCTCGCGGACGCCCGGCGCAAGATCGAGCCGTTTCAGCTCGAATCCGAGTTCCTGGCCTTCGATTTCAACCATCCGCCTCCGATCGACCGCAGCTTCGACGTCGTGTTCTTCTGCCACTCCCTGCACCATTGCGCTGACCTCGAACGGTTTCTGCCCTTCCTCAATCGGATCGTCTCGCCGGACGGGCTGATCCTCGGGCTCGATTATTTCGGGCCGCCGCGCCTTCAGATGGACCGGGATACCCGCCGGCTGGCCGACGAGATCTTCGGCTACCTGCCCACGCACCTGCGGCGGAACCTGAAAGCGGAGCAGGAGGACCGGATCGATGCACGCCTGACGCTGCCGACCATCCCGGCAGTAGCCAGCTACGATCCGAGCGAGGCACCCCGCAGCGCCGACCTTCGCTCCATGCTGTTTGCGGCCTTTGATGTGGTCGAGGTGCTACCGATGGGGGGTACGCTGCTGCGCAACCTGCTCGCCGACCGCGCCGGAAATTTCCGCAACGAGAGCGACATAGCGATCCTCGACCTGATGATGATGATCGAGCGGCTGGCGATCGAGACCCGGCTCGTGGCGTCGGACGACCTATACTTCGTGGTCAAGCCAACCAACCGGATCTGACCCTCGACGGATCGGAGCCGTTCAGCGCTCCCAGGCGGTGACGTAGTACGGCGCGTCGCGGGCCGGGGCACGGGCCAGGGTCACGTCCACGCTGCGGTTGGCGGCCGCCGCGGTGGCGACCGTGACGCGGACGCGGAAGGCCGTGCCACGTGTCGTGGTGATCAACGGCTGCTGCTTCGGCAGCAATTGCTTAAGTCGATCGTCGATCGTCGCACGCGGCGCGGCACGCAAAGCCATCACCTGCGCGACGACGCTCGGACTCATCTCGGGCAGCGCCATCAGAACCGTCGCGGAGGCTTCCAGCACGTTCACCCGGCCCTGAACGTTGTCGACGGTGAGCAGGGGCGCGAGGGCGGCCACATCGTCGTCCGTGACGTCGGCCAACCAGCGGAGTTCCGCCACGGTGCGGAAGCCGTCTTTGCCCCGGCCGACGGGCTTGGCCGCGAGGTTGATCTTGGCTGGATCGGCGTTCGCCGGCGGCTTGTCCTCGTAGCGGTCGCGCCATTGCACGACGCGGGCGGCGAATACTTCAGGCTTTAGGCCGGTTAGCCCAACGGCGCGATACGCGCCTGCCAGCAGCACGGGATCAGACCAGTTCAGGTCGATCCGGCCGGACTGGTCGATCGCGGACAGGGTGATGGTGCCGCCGTCCAGAGCGATCCGCTGGTCGTGGATCCGCGCCGTAGAGAGCTTCAACGCGAACAATTCGTGGGCTGCGAGATCGATTCCGGAGCGGACCATCGCTTCGAGCCTTAGGTCGTCGGCGGTGCCGCGCACGCCGTTGATCGCCGAGCGCACCATAAGCGCCGTCCCGCCGGTAAGGCTCAGGAGCAGGGCCATGATGCCGAGCACCGCCACGAGGATGAAGCCGTCCTGCCGGCCGCGCATCTCAACGCCCCCCCGTCGCGGCCATGCTGCCCGGCTGCGCGCCGGGCTCGGCCTGACCCTCGGGCGAGCGCGGATCAATGCGACTGCAGAACGCCTTTCGCGGCGCGGCGCAGCCCGGCTCTGCCTCGATCCTGAGCGGGACGCGAAGGCTCGACAGGATCTCCCCGCTCGCGGGATCAGCGAAGGCGACGCGCACGGCGATCGGCAACGTCTCACCCGCGGGCCAGGCATCAACCACAAGTTCGGGGCCGCCTGCACCGGGCGCCATGACATAGGCGAAGCGGACCGAGGCCGTGCCGGCGTAGATCGTGTGCGTGGGCGCGAAATCGAGTGCGGCCTCGTCGCGATCGATGGGCGAGAGCGGCGCCTCGGCGCGAAGCACGGTGCTGCCGTCCTTCGTCTCGATCCCCTGCAGCAGGATCGCGAGGCTTTGGGACGTGCGGTCCGCGTCAGTTCGGTCGAGGGAGAACAGCATCCGGTCGGGCAGGCCCGCGAACACGAAGTTCCTCCGGCCCGGCCCGGCCCAGCGCGCGCGCGCAATCGACCCAATGTCGCGGGCGAGCGCGGCCAGCGCGTGGCCGGCGACGTCTAAGCGTTCGGTGCGCTCCGCCGTCCGGTCGGCCTGCCGCGACATCAGCCCGAGCAGTGACCCAACCGCGACCAGGATGATCGCACCGATCGCCATCGTCGCCAGCGCCTCCAGAAGGAGGAAGCCAGCCGAACGAGGCCGTGCGGGCGGGACGCGGAGACGTCGCGCGGTGCGTGTTGCGCGGGCGCCCCCCTCACTCGTCAAGACGTGCGCCCCGGTCAATCACGATCGCTGCGGTCTGCGGATCGACCCGGATCGACAGGATGCCGGACCGGTCGGCCCGCATCAGGAAAATCTCCCCGCCCGACGCCCGCCCGTCCGGCAGGAAGCGGATGCCGTCGAGCCCCGCGCCGGAGATGCGCAGGAACAGGTTGGTTGGGATGGCGACTACCCCATTCTCGGCGCTGGACAGCACGCGGCCGCCCGCGAGATCGACGACGCTTGTCACCGGGCGCCCGCTCCGGACGGCTTCATCGCGGTCGGCCCTTAGAATCGCCGCGATCTCGAACCCCTTGACCCGCAAGCTCGTCGCACTCCCCGAGAACGACACACGCGGCAAGGCGAGAGCAGCGATCAGGCTCATGATCGCCAGGACCAGCGTCATCTCGATCAGGGTGAAACCCGCATGGTTCGCGCGGTGGGAGGCGTCGGCCGTTGTCATGCGGTGTTTTGAGAATCCTGGCCCTGCGGCGAAACTCCAGCCGCAGGAAGTCTGCCCCATGGGGAAGCACTTGCATCTGAGCGCGTCGAATTCGAGGCGTCGCGTGAGGTTCTCAGATCCAGTGTTCGGCAAAATCGCGGTCCAAGTCGAGGGCGATCGTGTCCGCCAGCACGGCCAGAGGATCCGCGCCGGGCATGAGCACCGCCGTCCGGGGCACAGTGCCTGCGTGCCAGCTTTCTGCATGGGGCACGATCAGCCGGTACAAGCCTGGCAGGTCGGCCGCAATCTCGAGGGGATAGGCACGATGAGCCGCGATCTCTGATGCAACCACCGGCAGCCCCATGGCGAGCGCGAGCGCAATGCCGCACGCGACGCCCTGCCGGCGTTGCGGTGTCAGATAGAGGTCGCTGGCCGCCAACAGGTCGAAGAGTTCGGCGTCGCTAAGGGCCACGAACGTCACGAGGTCGGTAGGCTCATCGGGACAGGCGACGGGACTGCGGCCGGCCGCGACGAAGAGAGGTCGGATTTCGAGTGCTGGATCGGTGAACGGATATTCAGTGGCAAGTGCGACGAAGTCCTCGATGCCATTGTCCCGCGCGTCTCCTGCTTCCGTGTCAAAGAGACCAATCACGACGAAGCGCCCAGTAAAACCGAATTTGTCGCGGAGAGCCGGGCGTCGCTCTGCCCAGACGTCGGACCATGCCGCACCCGACGGGCGGTCGTGAGCAAGCAGCACCGCTTCTTGCCCGAACAGGGCATCCCGTGCCGCATGCGATGTCGAGAAGACGCGGCGCGCAAGCGAAGCGTGATAGCGCTTGTCGAGTATCGCATCCGCACGCGCGTCGCGATCGGGACCCGATCCCGGCGGCGCGTCGCCGTGATCGACGCAGTAGACGAGCGGCCGCCGCCCGAGATGCTGCGTCACCGCAAAGAACGGCGCGGTGTGGGCGACGACCGCATCGACGCCTTCGCGCGTCGCGAAGACCGCCGCCTCCGTGGGGTCGACGAGCTGGACCCCACGGTAATTCGGGTCGGCGGTCACGTCCTCCCGGTCGGGGCCGCCGAGGATGACCTCGAAGCCCCGCGCGGTGAGAAACGCCGCCTGATCCGCCACCCACCGGCCGATGCCGTCTCCGGCGCTCAGCAGCAGAACCCTGCGGACGCCGGAGGGCGGACGCCGCCACGGGGGAACCACCCGCGGCGGAACGGCGAGGCCCCCGATCCTCTCCCGCGACAGGTTCGGATTGTAGGACGGATCGTCCCGGATCACCGCCGCGTGCCGCCGCCGCACGCGGATCGCCTCGCGGACGTTGCGGCCTTGGTCCGCCCGGGTCGTGGAGGCGCCGCGCGAGAGCGATTCGTGATGCAGCAGCAGCGGCTCGGCGACGTAGAGGTTGCGGTATCCCGCAGCCTGCGCGGCGCAGCAGAGGTCCACGTCGTTGTAATCGATCCGCAGCAGCGGGTCGAAGCCGCCGATCTCCACGAAGACCGAACGCCGGATCGCGAGGCAGGCCCCGGTGACGGCGCTCATCTCACGGGTCGCATCGAGGGCGCGCGCAGTCGCCTCCGGCAGATCGACGAGGGCATGCGCGCCGACGCCGGCGATGCCGAGGACGACGCCGCCATGCTGCACCGTCTCGCTCGGATAGAGCAATCGCGCGCCGACGGCGCCCGCCTCCGGCCGGGCGGCGTGGATAGCGAGCCGGCGCAGCCAATCCGGCTGCCGGACGGTGGTGTCGTTGTTGAGGAAGACGAGGATGTCTTCGTCCGCGCCCGCGGCGCCGGCGTTGCAGATCTCGGAGAAGTTGAACGGGCCGGGCGACGCGACGACGCGCACCCGCGCATCCGACGCGACCTCCGCGAAGTATCGCGCCGTCTCATCCTCCGACGAACCGTTATCCACGATGACGATGCGATAACGTTCGGACGGGTATTCGGTGCGTGTAAGGACGCTGTCGATGCAGGCCCGCAGCAGGGCACTCCGGTCCCGCGTCGGGATGACGATCCGGACGGTGGGCAGCGGCTCCGGCGAGCCGTCGGGTGCCTCGGCCGCGTTCCGCGACGGATCGGGAACGGGCTGGTTCGTGCGCGATGGCGGCACCGCCTCGTCCACGGCGCGGTGGTGGAGGATCAACGGGATGCGGATCACCCGCGCGGGGTCGAGCCCGAGCAGCAGGTCCGCCCAGGCCCGGTCGGGATCTCCGAGGCGGCCCGATGCACCCGCCAGCATCTCACGGGTCGGCGGGGCGATGCGCAGGGCGATCACCGGGCCGGCATAGGGCACCTGCCGCATGAGCACGGGCGACATGGCGGGCGTGAACACCGGCGCATGCCGCGCCCCGATCCCGTCGATCCGGTCGTGATCGCTGTAGGCGCCGAGCGCCGCCCCGTGGCCAAGCGCGGCCGCGAACGCGTGACAAGCGTGCGGCCGCAGCCGGCTCCCCCCGCTGGCGAGCAGCACGATTTCCCCGTCCGCCAGCCCTGCCAGCGCCTCGGCGATCGTATCGACGCAGGCGATCCGCGGCTCGGCGGCGACCTGGGCGACGATCGTCTTCCAGGAGGCCCCGTCCACGTCCGGGCCGCGCAGCAGCATGGCGCACCAAGAGGCACCGGCCTGACCTGCGAGGGCGCTCACGAATGTGCCGGCGCCGTCCCGGCCGACGACGACGATGCAATGCACGGTCGCCGGCACTGGTTCGGCGGCGATCCGCTCCAG
Organism: Methylobacterium sp. WL12; assembly: GCF_008039475.1. Classification (NCBI taxonomy): domain Bacteria; kingdom Pseudomonadati; phylum Pseudomonadota; class Alphaproteobacteria; order Hyphomicrobiales; family Methylobacteriaceae; genus Methylobacterium; species Methylobacterium sp. WL12. The sequence goes on from NZ_VRUW01000054.1 coordinate 23,599, forward strand.
ATCCGCCGCTTCGAGATCGTCGTGTACGGCGAGCCAGCGCTCGTAGCGCGAGACGCCCGTCGGCCGATGGCCGCGGCGGAGACCCAGCCGAAGGTAATGGACGAGCGGGATCGGGAAGGTTTCGCGGTCGCGCGGATACGTGAGCGCGTAATGCTCGGCGTCGAAGGCCGGGCCGGGGTCCCGCAGTTCGGCGGCGCCGTATTCGAGGTAGTGGGCCAGCGCATCCCATCCGCCCCTGGCGACGTCCGGGTAGGTGTCGCGGTACCACGCTTCGTCGAACAGCCCGCTGGTGCGGATCAGGTAGATCAGCGACGCGTCGTCGTCCCGCAGCCAGACCGGGCATCCGATCCCGACCTCACCTGCCTCGATCGCGTGCAGAAAAGGCGGCAGCGGACCCGTACCGGCCTCGGGGACGGCGTCGAGGTAGCGGCGCGTGTCGAAGTTTGGCCCGGGATCGCGATGCTCGTGCAGGCCGTATTCGCAGAAATGCGCTAGCGGGCCCGGCCCGAAACCCGCGAGTTCGGGATAGGTCGCACGATACCATTCGGCGTCGAACAGGCCGGAATCCTGAACGCGTCGGGTATGATCCGCGATGACCGGATCGACGCGCGGACGACGTTTGCTGCGAAAGAATTTCATCACGTCCTATTCCGCCCACCCTCTGTCGCCGATCCGGAAGCGCCCTCGACGTGGCAAAGACAACGTGCCGGAGCATCGCGCACCGGGATCGGACCCGCTTCTCGCCGTCCACGCGCCGACGGCGTGGCGGCTGGTTCGGGGGACGGTGATGCGCCCGAACGAAGGTTTGCCGCCGCGCGCGGTCAGTCGAGATCGAACACCCACCCCTCACCCTCGGCGCGAAACCCGGAATCGGCGAAGACGTCGGCACAGGGTGCGTTCCTGTCCGTCGCGAGAAAGCACGCCGAGACCCGGGTCGAACCGTCCCGCTTCAGTCCGTCGATGATGCGCGCCAGCATCCGCCGCTCGATGTCGAGCCCGACGACGCGGCAACTCATGACGAGCTGTTCGATCGCGGCGCCACGCACGAGGACGGCGCCGACGAGGCCGTAATCGGTGAAGCGGTCGGCAACCGAGAAGGCATGGATCACCGCACCCTCCTGAAGGGCCGCCTGCATCGCCTCCGAAGTCCACCGGTGGCCGGTGGTGTTGAACTGATTAGTCTTGTTGATCAGTTCGAGCGTGCGGGGAAAGCGGCCATGCCCGATCGTCGTGATGACGTCCGACGCGACCCGGATGTCGAGATTGTTCAGAAACTCGGTGCGCGAGACCGTCTTGCGGGTCTCCTCGCGCACCACCTGCGCCCGGATCATCTCGGTCCTCCTTCCGGATTCGTCCGAGATGAACGGCACCTGCGTCTCGGCCGACCACAAAAGCGTGCGGCGGATGCCGTAGAGGTCGGCCCCGAGCGTCCGGATACCCGGAAACGCCGCCTCGATGGCGGCCCGCTCGACCGGGTTGTCGTCGATGAACACGGTGCTCGACGGCAGGACGTTGACCTGTTGTAGGATCGCGGCGACGCTCTCGACCTTCGGATTCCAGCCGATCATCACTACCGCAAAATCTGCGAGTTCCAGGCGGTCGCCGAGTTGAGAATCCCAGGCGGCGCGGATCGTCGCGTCGTCGTTCTTGCTCGCGATGGCGAGCAAGATCCCCCTCGCCTTAAGGACGTCCAGCGCCTCGACTAGGCCGAACGGCCAGCCCTCGTTGGTCTTTGCCTCGCCCGACTCCTCGGCGAGCACGCCGCGCCAGAGCGTGTCGTCGAGGTCGACGATCACCAGCTTGACGGCATCGATCTGCCGCAGCGTCCTGATCATCGCCTCGATCTCAGCGTGGACCGCATCGAAGAACGCGTCGATCCGCAGTTCGCTCTGCCGGCTGACCGGCGGCGGCGGGTGGAGGCGGGCGCGATCGTGGGCGGCATCGAAGTCGCTCAACGTCGAATTGTGGTTCAGCATCCAGAGATGCTCGTCCTGAACGTGGATGCGTCCGATCGAAGCCGAGATGGCGTCGAAGTCGAGGATGTGGCTGTTCGCATAGCCAGCGACGAGATCGGCAAGACTCTCGTTAAGGCGATCGATGAAATAGCTGAAGTTCCTCAAGTCGTTGCGCGGCAACAGGCGCCCGAGCACGTCCTGTTGCGGGCGAAAGTAGTTGACGACGAGGCTCGCGAGTCCGGTCTCGCGGTTCCAGCGCATCGCCGCGTCGAGGGCAAGGCTCAGGCGTTGCACGGCCTGATCGAAGACGAGCTGGTAATCCTCGGTGCGATGATACTTGAGCTTGGCAAAATGCGCGTCGGCCAGCAGGGTGCGCAGCGGGATCTGGACGATCTGCACGTCGTAGGCGGCGATCGGCTGCGGCGGGGTGTCGGGCAGTCGTCCGATGTTGTTGAACAGGACGAAGTCGCCGGGCGTCGCCCTGCTGTCGTTCGAATAAGAGACCAGATCTTCGACGAGGCAGGAGCCGATCACCAGGATCCGCCTCAAGCCGGTCGGGGTCGCCCGCAGGCCGGTCGGGATCCGAAACTCCTTCGGGTCTCGGGGGCTCCGTGAACCCGCTGCGGGACTGGCCGGTATGTCCCCATCGCGCGACGCGGCGCTGGAAACCGGCCCGAAATCCGACCTCCGCGGCGACAAGAACCTCCAGAGCGACGTCATACGTTTTCCTGATGGGCCGACGTAAATGTCACCCTTGCCATCTCCTTAACCGTGTCGATCGCGCAGGGGTATCCCGGTATCCAAAGGGCAACATGCGCGGCGCCTTCATCGTGCGCACTGGTGCGTCGATGCCGCCTTCTTCTCCTGAAAGGCGTCCATCGCGTCGCAACCTGTTACCACGAGCTCACTTGCAAGGACGTCTCGGCCGTCGTCGTCGCCTTCTGGTGCTGATCGAGCCAAGACTCGCGTATACTTTCGGGCTATACCGAATTGGACGGGTAGGGTTTTGGAGGCAGGCCACGTCGCCTACGCCGCGTTTTTTATGTTCTGTTCGCGAGAATCGGGTTCCCATCCGGTCCGAAGGCCGCGATCCGTTTCTTTTAATCGCCACCCCCCACCCCTTGCTGGCCGACGCCGATTGAAGCGAACGGCGAATGGGATGCAATGAATGGGGCTGGAGGTATGGGCCCCTTGGGCTGGTGGAGCAGACGCAGTGTAGCTGTGCCCCGGGTAGGGGTCGGGGTGGTGCTGGTATCTGCCGAAAGGCCAGATACCGGAGCTTGATGGTGATCGGTTCAAGGCAGGCAGTCCCAGCCTAGCCATACATCGACTTGATGCTGTGGGGCTGCTTGTCTACGCACGGCCACCGTCTGGAGCTCCGCCTCGAACCCGTGGGGATCCGCAGGTGGAGGGGGCATCTATTCGTTCCCGCGAGCAGCAAGAGTGGTGCGATCGATAGCTGGTTCGCTGAATGACGGGGGGCCGATGTTCCTGCCTTACTGGGTAGGGGCGGAAGCCTATCGGCTGGTAAGGAGGGTCACTCTCTTTTGAGGCAGCCTCTTCGGGTAGCTCCCTCAAACAGAATCGCCCAAGACTCAGGCTTTCGCCTGCTTCTGCGTTCCGCCTCATTACTAGATCTGCACTTCGCACTGCGCCGCCACGGTCATCACCTTCCGCAGACGGTCCCGATGGTGCGTGGCGCCCCGTGAAGATCCGGCGGCGTCCAAGGCGGCAGGGCGTTCGCTGTGCCAGGTCACGAGCCACCCGAGCCGCAGGGCGGGGTCGCCAAGCGCATTAGCTCAACGGCGCTTGGGATTCGAGCTTGTCCCATGACGTTCCCCCTGCTGTTGCCTCCCCGGCCGCTACGTCGGGCAGCGGCCGTGGCTTCATCTGCCGTCATCGGGCCGGCGGGTGATCTCAGCCCCTCAGACGCCGACCGCCGGCAATGGCGCCGGGAAGCGGGCCCCGGGCGCCGGCGATCCGGCCGGCCGACCGCGTCTCGATCTTGTCGAGGATGACGTCGAGTGACCCGTCGGGATGCTGCCGCACCTCAGCGGCCGAGACCGGCTCGCCGTTGTTGATTACGTTGACCGTGGGAGGCGCAGCATTCGTATTCGCAGGTGCCTGGACCGGGCCAACCGGGATCCGCTCCCCGCCCGTCATCGGCACGTACCCGCCATCGGCATAGCCGGCCCGGCCGCCGCGGAGCGCCTCGAGGGTGCCGACGCCGATCCGGCTCACCGCGCCCTGGTCGAAAACGTATTCCCCGCGGTGGACGATGCCCGCCGGCTCGTATTTCCCACCGGCGCCGGTGAAGCCGCCGGTGGCGAACAGGCGGGGCAGGCCCGAGTCTCTGCCACCGGCCATGATGCTGCTGAGGAAGTTCGTGCCGTTGCCGCCACCGCCTCCGAGGAAGGCATCGAACAGGCCCGAGATCGCCTTGTCCGAGGCCTTGGCGATCAGCTTGTCGGTAAACCGTGTGAACGCGCTCGACAGGGCATCCATCGCGGAGACACCGTGGGACAGGTCGGTGGCGATGCCCGAGAACGCGTCCGTCGCCAGTTGCTTGGTCTCGCGCAGGTTGTCGTTGATCTGCTGCTGCTGAATCACGAACTGCGCCGCCGGCGAACTCGTGTCGCCGACCATCGACCGCGCCCGGGAGTAGGCGCTCTGATCCTGCGACGAGCGTCCAAGCTGCTCGCGGTCGAACCCGGTGTCGCTCGCGAACTGCGCCAGCTTCAATTGCTGGGCGGCCGTGGCGGTCTGGGTCGCGAGGCCCCGCACCGAAGCGGCGAGCGCATCGTTGGCCGGCACGCCAGCGTCGAGCAGGGCATTGTAGCGGCGGGTCGCCTCCGCGTTCGCATCCAGGGCGAGGCCGTTCCTGCCATAGTTCTGCGTGCTGTTCTCCAGAGCCTGCTGCTGGTCGCGCAGGGCCCGGGTGTTCGCGTCCTGATCCTTGCCCTGCGCAGCCGTTGACGGGTCGCCCATCTGCCCGGCGCGACGCAGCACGTCGTTCGCATAGGCGGTGTTCGCGGCGTCGTCCTTGCTGCCGTAGTAATTCTTGAGCGCCTTGAACTGGTCGCCCCCGGCTTGATCCAGCTTCATCTGCAGGACGCCAGCGATGCCGGCGGCGCCCTGCGCCGGATCGGTCCGGTCGAAGGTCGACGGCAGGTAGCCGCCGCGGATCGCGTCCTTGGCGGTGCCGGTCGTGATCTGGCCAAGGCCGTAGGCGGAGGTCGACGGCTGACCGGCCGCATTCAGCACCTTGGTGCCGCCGATGTTGGCGTTGCCGCCGGACTCCTTGTCCGCGATGCCGGCGATCAGCGAGGCGGGCACCTTCCCGAAGGTCTGGCCCGCGGCGATGATCTGCTGCTGCACGTTCTGAGACATGCGGGAGAAGGCGCCACCGACCTGCGTCAGGTCGAGGGTGGATTGCTGCTCCAGGGTCTTCAGCCGCGTGGTGCGCTCGAGCTCTAGGGTCTGAAGCGCCGCAAGCTGCTGATCCCGCGTGCCGCCGGACTGCGCCTGGCGCCCGCGCTCCGCGATGTCGTTCTCGATCTGCGCGGCGCTCATGCCCTGCGGGGTGAAGCCGACGGTGCGCTGCCCGAATTGCGCCTGCCGGAGGCTGGCGGCGTACTGCTCGCCGCCGGCCGCCATGTTCTCCTTCAGGATCCGGGATTGCGCGACCAAGCCTTCCATCGCGCTCCGGGCCGCGCCCTGCTCATCGAGGGGCAGGCGGCTGAGGTTCTTGCGGATGTCTGTCACCTGGTCAGAGATCTTTTTGACCGCCTCCGACGCCGGGTCGAGCCCGCGCACGATGTCACCGATCCGAAGTGACACCTGCGCCTGCTGTGCTTGCCGGCTCGCCGCGTCCCGCTTGTCGACCTGGGCCTGCAGGCGGGCCACCTCATCCCGTGCCGCCGTCACGTCGCTGCCGGCGAGGCTGGGGAGGATGGAGCCGAACACGCCCGCCGCGCGGCTCCTGGAGTTCTCCAGCACCTTCTGCGCGGTGGCGAGGCGGGTTTCGATATCGCCCCCGGTGGCAACATGATCTATCGCCTTGCCCGCGGTGTCCCACGCATTCGAGATGATGGCGCCGACGGCCGCCGTCGCCCGACCCCACCCGGTGGTCAATTCGGTCGCGCTCGTCAGGCCGGTTCGGTAGGCGTCGAGCAAGGCCCGCTGCGCACCGAGGCGGTCGCCTTGAGCCTGCAGCCGCTGGACGTTCTCCCGGGTGGTGTCGTTGAGGAATCCGAGCTGCTTGTTCAGCGAGTCGGCGCCCTTGGCAGGATCTGCGAAGGCCTCAGCGAGCGCCTTGGTCGCGTCGGGCAATTCCTGGCCCGTGGTCGCGGCGAAATCCTTCACGGTCCCGATCAGACCGGCATACATCTCCGATCCGATTTGCCCGGTGGCCGCGAACTCGCCTGCCATCTCCCGAGCCGATCGCACCGAGACGTTGCCGGCCGCCGCCGCGGCCGGCGCCAGCGCATTGATCTGGCCCGCGGTCGTTCCAGATGCGCGGCCGATGCCTGTGAGGGATTTCTCGAGATCCTGCTGAACGCTTCTGTAGCTTGAGAAGGCTGCCACGCCAGCAATGGCGACGGTAGCCAAGCCAGCGATCGCTCCGCCCACGATGCCGACACGAGATGCCAGCCCAGCCGCAGCCTCGCCCGCCTGCGTGAATGCGCCCTTCACGCTCGCTGAACCGGGTCCGGTGAAGATGGGGGCGATCTGCCCACCCTGCTGAAGGGCGACCGTAAGCGGGCTCATGCCGCTGCCGAGCGAGCTGACGATGTCCGTGCCCTGATAAAGCAGGTTCTGCGCTTGGTCTGCGCGAAGGCGTCCGTTCGAATTTGCAGCCGTTGGTGCCCCGCCAGATCCAAGCGAGCCTAGTTTTCGGCTGGCCTCAATGTTGTCGAGCACCTTCGATCCGGCGGCGCCGACGTCGCTCCAGGCGCGCTTCTGAGCGGCCGCAGCTTCTTGGGCGGCGCGCGCGACGGCCCCATACCGGGATTCGATCAGGCCGAGCGTACGAGCCTGCTCCTCGCTCGAAACGACACCCTGCCCAGCGGCGCGGTTTAGCGTGCTCATCGCCCGCTCATAGGCGTTCGCGGCGCGGGCGTTAGCGTCGAGCTGCTGCAACACCTTCTGATAGGCCCCAGTGGCAGATAGCTGCCGGCGCGACGCGCTCTCTGTCACCGTCGCTGCGGCCTCGGTCGCCGTGCCAAGGGCGGTCTGCGCTGCGGCGACGCCCTGCGCGTCGGATCGAACCTTGTCGGCACCCTCGGACTCGTACCGCACCCGGATGGTGCGCAGCGCGGTGATACTGGTCATGGCTTGATCCGATCTCAGGCTGTGCGGGCGGCTTGCCGAAGCAGATCACTCATGGCGCGGCACTCCGCGGTCATGGTCCGGCAGAAAGTCGAGAGGAACTTGGCCACCCAAGCCTCCGGAATACCGGCTCGCCGATAATTGGCAGCGGCGGCTTCTGCGGTGGCGAACATCTCCGCGGCGAGTTGCTCGATGCGATCGGCGTCATCCATCTGCTCTGACGTGAGCGAGCACAGATGCTGATGCAGCGCTTCGGCGGCCTCATTCGCCATGGCGCGGCCGGCGGCCGTCAGATCGGCGCGGGTGCGAAGCGCGATCGTCATGGGTTGAACCTTCCACCGACCTGGGCGCATTTTTTTCGATGAATTTCTCGATTTAAGACCCCACAGTCGGTCCTGCCTCCCAAGGGCTCGATCCTTAATCGGACCCTGCCACTCCTTCGGCAGGGAGGGCGGAATGACAGCGCGTCGCCTACCTGAACCTGGCAGGCCTCGCATGCGGGTCGTCGCACCAGATCGGTAAACGGTCGATCTGTCCCGTGCCGCGAGCGAAAGCTTCCATGCTGGTCTTCGCGCCATGGTGAGTGAGGCAGAGCCCCCACAAGTTCATGGGATCGAAGATCGGGCCGCCATCCGCGACCGGGTGCTTGTGATCCACGACGTCTGCGAAGCGCAGCAGGTCGCGTTGCTCGCACCATGCGCAGAATGGGTGCTTGCGCCGATAGGCTTGGGAGAGCCGATCCCATTGGGCGCTGTATCCTCGAGCGCGTGGTGAAGCGCGTGGGACCAGTACCGTCCTGGCTCTGGAGGGAGAGCGAGGTGCAAGCACTCGTGGCATGGCGCGTCCTATGCGGCACGGGCATTCTCCCCGACACGCCGGACGCAGGTCCTGATGCGGGTCGGCACCGTCGGCGGCACGTGGGCTAGAACCGCGAGGGCAGCGTACACCTCCCGTATGCGGGCTTCGTACCTGTCGAGGTCGGTCGCGAGCACAGCGAGACGGGTGCGGTGATCGGCCGGCAATGAATGCCAGTGCCGATCCAGGGCAGCGCGTGAGACCTCGAACCGCTCTGCGATGCGGCGCAGGCTCATACCACGTGCGCAGGCAAGCTCGATCTCCGCGCATGCTGAATGCGTGGCGACGGTACTGGTGCGGCCGGGCTTCTGTCGGATCGGTGTGTCAGACGACATGCAGGCAGGCTCCACCGGATGACCGGTTCAGGGAGGCCCGCGCGCCGGAGGACGCCTATGGCATGTCGATCATCGGCTCAGGCCGGTGAAGACACCGGAACATAACGTGAAACTTCGTCTCGAATCAAGTGTCTTCGCCGCTCGCCGACGGCCGCGCAACTTGGGCATTCGAACCAGCCATGCCCTGAGCTTCCTGGAGGGCGCGGATCAGTTCACTGATACGCGCCACAGGCACTCGGAGCCCCTTCGGCGTCTCGCACATCACGCCACGGCCGTTGGCGGCTGCGATGCGGAGATCAAGACCGACGTCACCGCGCTTCTCGCGCAGGGTAAGACGAATGCTCTCCCGGGCCGATTTCCGAACCTCTCCAACGATCTGGTCAGTCATGGGATGCCTCTCTGCCCTTGACCTGAGCGAGGCACCGATCGGCAAGCGCGCGGCAGGCCACCGGATCAGCCAACGCTGACGTCAGAGCATCCCGCTGTTCCGGCGAGAGATGGGGCATGGCGATTCCATCCCCCGGTATGTCGACATGATCGAGTACGCCGACCTGCCTGCGTCCGATGGCTCGAACGAAGTTGATACCCTTGGTGCGGAGTACCGCCTGCGCTCCTGCGATGGTGAAGCCCTGAACATGCAGAAGCTCGCGCACGCCCCGCAGCAGTTCCACGTCCTCAGGACGATAGTAGCGGCGGCGGTTTCGACGAATGGGACGGATCTCCGGGAACTGAACGCCCCAGAACCGGAGCACATACTGTGATCGGCCCCCACGAGGTGGTCCAAGGGTAAAGTTAGTGCACGGTGGGCCGCTCCGCCACGGGTAGCTTGGCCGGCGGAGCTGGTCTGGCAAGCGCAGCCGGCCAAGCGGAGAAGGCTGGCATGAACACCTCCGGTGCCGGCGGTCGGTATCCCAGCGATGCATGCGGGCGCACGCCGTTGTAGTGACGTCGCCAGCTTTCGATGACGACCTGCGCTTCCCTAAGTGTGTAGAAGATCTCGCCGTTCAGGAGTTCGTCGCGAAGCCGCGCGTTGAAGCTTTCGACGTAGCCGTTCTCCCACGGTGAGCCTGGCGTGATGTAGGCCGTCTTTGCTCCGACGCCGGTGATCCAAGCTTGGAGGGCCTTCGCAACGAACTCCGGGCCGTTATCCGAACGGATATGGCCAGGTACGCCACGCACGATGAACAGATCCGAGAGCACGTCGATGACGTCGATCGCCTTTAATTTGCGGGCGACCCGGATCGCTAAG